>JAAZIL010000081.1 GCA_012800885.1 Candidatus Dojkabacteria bacterium | reverse complement strand
GTTTAAGACACTATCTAAAGTTTCTTTTATGAAGTTTTCCGAATTATATGTTGGTATAAGTATAGATACCAAAGGGTTATTTTTTTGCATTACTTTTTGCAATCTCTCTAACTAATTTTGTAATATTTTTTTCTAATTTATCTAATCTACTATTTAATCTTAAATTAGTATAAAACAGAATAATAATAGAAAGATATACTAAAGCATCAATTCCCCTACCTACTCCTACAATGTCTCCCAATGAATCGAATATTTCTTTAGGTAACCAGATTAATACAAGTGCTATACTCCAAAATGATAACCAAAAGAGTATTTTAACAAAAGAGGCTTTATCTCTGATAACTTTAAATGCTAGTTGTCCAAATATTATAAGTATTATCCCTGTTGCTATGTATTGTATTATCATTCTTTTAGTTTAGAAGAAATTAATTTGAATGCAATATTTATACTATTAAATACACTCTGTCCTTTAGATTGTGAGTACTCTGTATAGTGTATAGTAACTGGTACTTCTTTGTATTTAAGATTTAGTATCTTTATCTTATCTAATATCTCTGATGCATGCTCCATACGATCATGTTGTATATCTAATTTCTTTGCTGTTTCTACAGTCATTGCTCTTAATCCATTATGTACATCTGTTAACCATATTCTTGATAGTATGTAAGTAAATAGTATTCCTAATCTCAATACTATTCTCTTTTTAAGAGGTATTTTATTCTCTTTAAGAAATCTAGAACCTAATACTATGTCATATTTACCATCAATCAATGTATTAAGCATATTATCTAAATCTTTTACATCATGTTGTCCATCAGAATCAAAATGTACAATATATTTAGCTCTTTTCTCTATTGCTATCTCCATACCTGTTTGTAGAGCTGCTCCTTGTCCTCTGTTTATTATATGTTTTGTTACTATGGCATTGGTATTCTCTTTTACTACCTCATAGCCATTATCCTTACTTCCATCATCTACTACTACAATATTGTTATATCCTTTCTTATTTAAGTCTTTTATTACTTTAAGAATCATCTTCTCATCATTGTAGAGAGGGATTGTTATGTATGTATTGGATTTATGCATAGTATTTATTATGTAATTATATTTAAATACTCCATTAAAGACAATAAAGAACCTTTTAATTAAAAACAATAAGGTCTTAGAATCATTGTACTAATGCTTCCAATAAGTAAAAAAGTAGTAGAAATCAATAATATCCAATTATAAGTTTTTTCTGGTATTTTTGTTTTTATATAATAAGAATTGATTATAAGAAAAAGTAGAGGCAATAACGGAATAAAATATCTTCCTTGTACTCCATTAATAGTAGTTTCTCTTGTTGGTGTAAAACTTAGATACAAAATTGCCCAGATAGAAGAGATTATACTTAGTATTACAAAGACCATTGCGACCTTTATTTTAATAGGGATATGCTTTTGAGAATCCTGATTGTAAGTATCAGTAATAACAAAGAAACTCAGGAAGAACAGAGATAAGTAATATAAGTTAAATGAAGTTATGGCTCCTACATATGCGAAATGGCCAATTGTCCCAATTCCAATAAACTTGTAGGAAAACTCAGTAAACATATTCTTTGAGAATATTCTTAGAAATGAGAGAGGTTGCTCTTTTATTAGAAGTATCTGTTTTATAGAATCAGTATCTCCACCACGCGTATCGGTAAAAGGAGTAGAACCTGATATTCTGGGTAGCAAAAAAGAAGAAAGGACTAAAAGGAATACAATAACAACTATGATACTTATCCAATTTCTTTGTTTGTTGTCTTTGAATTTCTCCCTTGGCAAAAGAGGTAGCAATAACAGGGAAATAATATATACTCCTTTTGGTGATGCTGCGATTACTATAGACACAATGAATAGGAGTAGTTCTCTCCAAGTGACAGGTTTTTCTTCTAGTATCATTTTTAATAGAACTGCAATTGCAAGGAAAAAGAAGGCCGTGATTAAAGGATCACATGAAAACTGTGTAGCTAAAAACATAGGTCCTGGAAGTAAAGCTATATAAGTAAAACCTTTTTTAAATATAGGAGTAATTTTTATTGCAAAGTATATGGTAATTACATATATGAGGAGATTAGCTAATTTAGAGAGTACAAGTGAAATTGTGAACGGTAAGCCGAGAGAGTCTGCAGTTCTAAAGGTAAGAGCTAGTGGGTAATATGCTAATTTAGTGTAATCGAAAAAGTTTTTCTTTTCTAAAACAGCTACAGCTTTAGAATAGTCGTGGTTAGTATTTAAAAACTTTCTTGCTTCTGCTCGTTCTTCTGGCGTGTTAAGAAACGAGAAGTTATTTGTGGAGACCCTGTCGATGAGATGGAATGGAGATTGAGTCCATTTGACCATACCTTTTTGGGACAAGCTATATATATATTGAAAATGGATTTGATCATCCCATGATAAACCTAAACGATTTGGTAATAAAAGGATAAATAGAAGTCCAGTAGTAGTGGCGACTAACAGAAAAACGTTCTCTGTCTTTTTAAATATCTGCTTCCGAAATAAGAATGATATTAATATTATTAATCCTGTTATAAAAATGATTAGAAACAAATATGAGTTTAATTTGGTTCTATTATCAATTTGAAGATCATGAATGACAAGTTCGTTACTCTGGAATTTAAGTTCTATGGTATAGACATAATTCCTTATTGATTGAGAGGATATGTTTATGTCAGTTAGAAGTCTATCAGAGGAGGTCACTTCCTGAGGATCACCATAAGCATTTCGCTCTATTAAGACTACTTCTACATCGACATTATCATCAATTTCATATTTGTAATTAAATTTTTCTACATATCTCCCTTGTAAATCAATAATTATTGAAGGGTTTTCTTGAATTGCTTTAAACTTATTGTTTTCGAGCGTAAAGTTTTTGTAAGTTATATTATCTTCAGAGATATCAATCTCTTGCAATATCCTTTCGGATAAAGGAAGTTTTAAGACACCCTTATTAGTTATAAGAAAGCCTATAAGATAGGAAGATAGGGTTAATAATAAGAGACCAAGAATGGTTCGAATCCAAATAGACTTATTTCTTTTTGATGATTTTATGCCCGAATATCGCAATTTAGGTTTTTCCAAGTTAAATTACGGTTATAAAAAGGATCATTAATTATATATTTATTCCATTTTTTCTTCATATAATTAATTTCTTTTTTAAATTCTTCCATATCTCGTGTTCCAAGTTGTGGTTTCCCTACAGATATGGACTCATGATGATACAATTCTACATAAGGAGTAAAGATATTATTATATCCCTCTTCCATTAACTTTAAATTAAAATCCACATCATTGAAGGCAATTCGTAATTTTTCATTGAGCTTTCCAATTTTTTCGTATTTCTCTCTGCTAATCATTAAACAAGCCGCTGTTACAGCAGAATAATTCCTAATTAGATCTCTTGCATAAGGGATTCCAATTATTTCTCTAGAGAATCCACTCATTATATGTGCAGCTATGCTCTCTTCTTTGTTAGATCCTCCAATACCTAGAACCACCCCTGCATGTTGTATAGTATTATTTGGATAATATAATTTAACACCTACGGCACCAATCTCTTCTCTTTGAGCGTGTTCTAACATACCTTCTATCCAATCAGGGGTAATTACTTCAGTATCATTATTAAGAAGTAATATGTACTCTCCTTTTGAATATTTAACACCAAAATTATTTACAGCTGAGTAATTGAACTTCTTTTTCCAGTATAAGAATCTAATCTTAGGAATATCTTTTAATGTTTTGTAATAGTTTAACGTTTCTTTCTCTGTACTACCCGTATCTATTATTAATACCTCATAATTGTTGTATGTAGTTCTTTCTAAAAGAGATGAGATACATCTTTCAATGTACTCATACTTATCCTTTGTAGGTATTAATATACTTACTAATGGATTATCCTTAATATTATACTTAACTCTAAAAGATCCAGGGAACAACCCTTTATGTACGGTCGCATCTAGATTTCTTCTCTTAACAGCATCCTTTAATGCTTTAATAGATGTTTTGTTTGCATACCCTTTATTGTCATATACTGCAGCAGTAGATCCAGGGATCCTTCTCCAAGAGTAGAGTATATCGGGTATGTGTTCTATATTATTTGTTTTCTCTGTAATTCTTAAGAATAGATCATAATCTTGAGAGCCTTCATATCCTTTTCTAAATCCTTTAACTCTGTCTATAAGCTTCTTTCTAATTACAGTAAGATGACAGAGATAGTTAGTAGACATAAATAGGTCTGGGGACCAGTCAGGTTTAAAGAAGGGTTCTACTCTTTCTCCTTTCATTGTTAATTTATCTTCATCAGAATATATTAAATCAGTATCTTTCTTTTTATTTAATACTTTAACTACCTCGGCAAGAGCATGGGGATATATTATGTCATCATTATCCATTAAAGCTACAAATTCACCTGTAGCTAATTCAAGAGCAGAATTAGATGCTTCAGATATATGCCCATTTTTTTCTCTAAATGCTACTTTTATTTTAGGGTGGTTAGAGATAGTTTTAAGATATTCTATTAATTCAGTATTTGTAGATGCGTCATCTGCTATGCACAGTTCCCAATTGGTGTATATCTGTTTCGTTATAGATTCAATTGCCTCTTTTATCCACTTAATATCAACATTATATACAGGCATCACTATACTTATTAGAGGTTTGTATACAAGATTCTCTAATTCTTTTTTTATTTCTTTTCTTCTTACATTTGTTATTTTATTCTTCTTAACCCAATACTTATATCTATTTTTATCTATTCTTTTCTCTTTTCTATATCTAACAATTTGACATATCCTCTTAAATATTCTTTTAAATGTTGTTATTGGTCCATCTCTATAGATATTGATAAAGAAGTTCTTTGTATATTTCTTTATTTTTCTATACATGCTTAACCCTTTCCATATCTTTGTTTCTTTAAACTCTCTAAATTCTAATGCATCTGGTATTAAAGCATTCTTTTCTTCTTCTATCTTCTTTTTCTCTTCTTCTAAATTATTATTTACTATCTCTAATCTGTTTTTTTCTTCTACTAGAGTGTTTTTTACTTCTTCTAAATTTGTAATATGTTTTTCTTTGTCAGTTATTTCAGTAGCCTGATCCTCTATTTTAGATTTATTTTGGTAAAATGGAATTAGAAAATCTTCTAATAAATTCCTCTTTTTAGCGGGCATATCTCCTAAAAAGAGTACTCCTAATCCGTGATAATGTTCAAATGTAAGTGTATTTTTAAACTGTTTTTTTAGCTCATCCCATAATTTATATACTCCAAAATCATCTCTTTTTTCACATACATCATGTAAGAGTATAATACCTGTCTTCTTGTTTACTTTAGGTAACCAATTCTCATAGTCATGTTTAACTGCTTCATATGTATGTAATCCATCTATATGTAATATATCTATACTATTATTTTTAAAATTATCTACCGCTTCATCAAAGTACATCTTATGTGGAATTATATTTACATCTTTATAATATTTCTCTTTTATTTTTAAGAATTTCTCGTATACATCTTCTTTATAGTATCCTGCATGTTCATCTCCTTCCCATGTGTCTATTGCGTGTAGTTCAGTTTTAAGGTTAAGATCCTTTATTGCTTGTGCAAAAGAAAAGAGTGAGTTACCTTTGTGCGTACCAAGTTCAACAATTACTTTAGGTTTGATATTTGCTACAAGATCATATGCAAAGAAATAGTGACCAGACCATGCAGAGGATTTGATAGGTAGTTCTGAAATAAACTCCAAGTTAGGTTTATGTAATTCCCAATTTTTAGTTTTTGACATTTTTGTGTAGATTCAAAGATTGACTTATTCTTGTCATTTTATTATTTTTCATCTACTATTACAATTAAGTAATATTTTATAATTAGGATAATAGGTATTTTTAATAAGAAGAAAACCATATACTCTGCAAACTTTGGTGATTATGACTTTGTAAGAAATAGTGCAGATGTAACTTTTGATGATGAGAATAATCCTTTTGATGGCTCCTCTGCTCATTTGTCTTCAAGATTAATGGCAAAGCTATATAAAGTTCTTAATCCTTTAAAATACGATATTTGGATTGATTCAAGTGTAGATATTTTAGACAGGAAAGGTTTTGAATGTCTTTTCTCTGGTGATTTATGCGTATTTAAGCATCCTTTCAATAAAACGGTTGCTGATGAGCTTGGATCTTGCAAAGAAGCGGGTTTTGTCAATAATAAACAGATTGAAAATATTACGAGCCTTTATAAAAAATCTAAGTTAGATATTTATGATGTGCCTATGTATGCATGTACCATGTTATATAGGACATCAAAAGCAAATGAATTTAACAGGTTATGGTGGCAATTAATATGTGAATACAGTTATAGAGATCAATTAACATTTCCCTATGCATTACTGAAATTTCCTGATTTGGATTTTAGGACAATAGATATAAACATTTATAATTTAGATGGAATTGTTAATCCATATTTTTATATAAACCAGCATAAACAAGCTAAAAAAGCTTCTTAAAATCTTTGTTTAAAAAGCTTGTAGATTATTTGGATTGTAAAGAAGTATCTTTTATTCCTTTTTCCTTCTCACTACAGTTAATTCGCCATCATTGAATACGTAGAACTCAGGGTATTTTTCTTTAATTAAATTATGTACCTCAGAATTATCTTCTATAAAATATATAAAACTATCTGACAAGCTGGGAAGCATACTTTGGAAAGCAGTCATAATACATTTGTCAGAATGACAGCCATCATCTATACAGACGTCAATTTTATCTCCTTTGAGGAGCTTCTTTATAAATACTTCGTTGTTAATATATTGGTCAAATTCATATAATTCAGGGAAATTATTCGAGAAGGCGCCTAGTTTGATTAAATAATTTACATTCTTATAAAAATGACTAAAATCGATATCCAAACCAACAATCCTACTATTTTTAAATAAGTCGCACCACATTGCTATCCCGGTTCCTGTTAATACACCTATTTCTACTAATGTAATTTTTTCCTTATTTTTATATATCTGTAGTAAATATTGAGCATATCTATCTGAATATCCATGATGTAGCATCCTGTCCCCTCCTATCATACCTCCAGTTTTTAATTGTAGAGATGTTCTTGGATCAAATGGAGAAACCTTATTTCTTGGGACATTAATTATTTTCCCTCCAAATTTTATTTCAGTTGCGATTAATATCTGTTTTAGATATTGTTGAGTAGCATTTTTGGTTGATACATTGTTAGGTAATTCGAGCATATTTCCTAATTTGTAGTCCCATTCTATTGGTTCAAACGGAATAAGGCCTGCCCCTGGATAAAAAGTCATTTCTCCTATGAATATCCTGTTTTTCACTATGAAGAAGTCAACTCTTACAAATGGGAAAGGTTTTGATAGGATATTTGCTATTTCTATTATTTTATTTAACAATCTAGGTCTTCTATATCTCTTGTTAATATTTTTAGGTCCTCGCCTAAATGGAAGTTTTGTCCAGTTAAGATCGAGAAAGTCTATTTTTAATTCTTCTGACCTATCTGTTGCAAATAATATTATTTGCGCTTTTCCGTTAAAACAATAGATTTTATAATCATTCACTTCTCCAAGATATTCTTCACATATGATTCTTGGTTTGATGTTCTTATATCCCCATTCATAAGATGAATAATAATGATTAGCATTAGGCTTCATCCATTCATCTAATTTATCAATTACTTCTTGCGTATTTAATGTTGATTTATCAGTACAAATAATATTTTGAGCAGCTCCATGGTTTACTTTTAAGACGAATTTGTTTGGTAATTTGTTTAAGTCGAGAACATCTGTTGAACTATATACACTTAACAAGTTTACTAAGTACTCTTTTTCTACTTTTTCTTCTATATATTTTCTTACAAGATATTTATCTGAGCACTGAGTTAATAAGGAGTCTCTGTAATACAGTTTGTACCATTGTAATTTTTCATTAAATGTAATTGGTTTGTCTATAGAGGGTTCATATCCTACAGTTTGTAGGAAATAAGATGAGATGTTATTTTCTATTGTTTTGCTTATATCTCTTTTATTTAAAATAACGGGATGCTTTTTAAATGATAATTTAAAAAAGATAATAATATCTTGAATTTGTGAATTGAGTTTCCTCAAGAATGGAACTTTAGTCATTAAATAAGTTCTAACAGATTAATTTAATTTGTAATAAATCAGATAAATGGCATTAAATATTTCTCTTTAATTCTTATTCTTGACTTTGATGCCTTATTTTATAATCATATAGGATATATAAATTGATGTACATAACTATGAAAATACTAGTAACAGGAGGAGCAGGCTTCATAGGTTCTAACTTTGTTAAATACTGGTTAAAGAAGTATCCTAAAGATGAAATAACTAACTTAGATAAATTAACATATGCAGGTAATTTAAATAATCTTAAAGATATTGAAAAAGATAAAAGATATACATTTGTAAAAGGAAATATATGTAACAAGAAATTAGTAGATGAATTAGTAAAAGGGAAAGACCTAATAGTACACTTTGCTGCAGAATCACACGTAGATAGAAGTATAGAAGGACCAGATGAATTTGTAAAAACAAATGTAGAAGGTACATTAGTATTACTAGAAGCAGCACTTAAACATGGAAGTATTAGATTCCATCACATATCTACGGATGAAGTATTTGGAGAGTTACCATTGGATGACCCTAAAGCTAAATTCCATGAAGACATGGTATATGATCCTAGAAGTGTATACTCTGCATCTAAAGCAGCATCAGATCACTTAGTAAGAGCGTATCATGCTACACATAGATTACCAATTACAATATCTAACTGTTCTAATAATTATGGACCTTATCAATATCCTGAGAAATTAATACCCCTTGCAATTACAAGAGCAATAATGGACCAAGAGATACCTGTATACGGTGATGGTAAGCAGGTAAGAGATTGGATACATGTAGAGGACCACTGTATAGGTATAGAGAGGTGTATAAAGAAGGGTAAGATAGGGGAGACATATCTTTTTGGTGGTGATGGAGAGAAACAGAATATATGGATAGTGAAAGAGATACTTAAACTTCTGGATAAACCTAAGGATTTAATAGTACATGTAGGAGATAGGAAGGGTCATGACTTAAGGTATGCTATAGTTTTTAGTAAAGCTCAGAGAGAGTTAAATTACAAACCATCTAGAACAGTAGATCAGTGGTTAGCAAATACAGTAGAGTGGTATGTAGATAACCCAGAGTGGTGGAAGCCTCTTAAGAAGAAGGCTGATGTATTGGCAGAGAGATACTTAGAGAAGAGGATTAAGTAGATAGATTAGGCCTAAAATGAGGAGTCTAATGTATAAATTAGACCTAAAATATGGAATATATTTGATAAAAAGAAATTTAATCACTATTGACAACTCCATGAATTAGGCCTAAAATGGGGAGTCAACTCCTTAAATTAGGCCTAAATATTAGAATGGGATACAAATTTAAAAGAAAATACGAAGAACCAATTAAAGAAGATTTCTTTAAAGGTAAAATAATTATCATAGCTGGTCCAAGGCAGGTAGGTAAAACAACTTTAGTAAATCATATACTCAAAAGTTATGATAATATCGTATCTCTTAATACAGATAATCCAAAAGATAAATCAATGCTTGAAGGAAGAGATTTTGATTTTTTGGATAATTTTATTGCAGATAGGGATATCATCTTTATTGATGAGGCTCAAAGAATAGAAGAGATTGGTAATACCTTAAAACTGCTAGTAGATAACTATGGTGACACTAAACAGGTAGTTGCTACCGGTTCATCTAGCTTAAATCTCTTATCTAATACCTCAGAACCTCTTACAGGTAGAAAATATGTATATGAACTATATCCTCTCTCTGTTGGGGAGATATATGAGGATAGGCATGTTTTAAGCTTAGAAAAAGAATTAGAATTACTCTTGATATATGGTACATACCCTGCAGTATATAGAAGTAATACCAAGGAGAAGGAGAGATTGTTAAGAGAAATTAGTAAAAGTTATCTATACAAAGATATTCTTGAATTAGAGCAGATAAAAAACCCATCATTCTTAGATAAGCTTCTTTCCGTATTAGCATTACAAATAGGGTCCGAAGTATCTCTCTCAGAACTAAGTAAACTTGTTGGTTTAGATCTAAAAACAATCGAAAGATATATAGATCTCTTAGAAAAAAACTATGTAATATACAGACTACCTCCATACTATACAAATGAGAGGAAGGTTCTCTCTAAGCAGAACAAAATATATTTCTATGATCTAGGTATTAGAAATGCCCTAATTAACAACTTCAACCCACTGAGTAAAAGAAATGATAGAGGAGCTCTATGGGAAAATTTCCTAATCAACGAAAGAATGAAATTAAATGCATATACTAGTAGGTATGTGTCAAACTTCTTCTGGAGAACATATGATGGTGCAGAGATTGACTATATTGAACAGTATGCAGATTCTTTAGATGGTTTTGAATTTAAATGGAACAAGGAGAGAAAAGCTCCTAAGAGTTGGTTAGAGTATACTAATGCTACATACAAGCTTGTGAATATTGATAACTTTAAAGAGTTCTTAAAAATAAATTAAGTATAAATATATATGAAAGCACTCATACTAGCAGGAGGAAGAGGAACTAGATTAAGACCTCTTACACATACTAAAAACAAACATCTACTACCGATAGGTAATAGGCCAATGATAGAGAGAATAATTAGAGATGCAGTAGATTTAGGAATAAAGGAGATTATTATTAATGTGAATAAGGGGGATACAGAGATAGCAGAGGTACTAGGAGATGGTAAGAGATTTGGTAGGGGTGTGAAACTCTACTATATAGAGCAACCAGAACCTAATGGGATGATGTATCCTATTAAATTAGCACAGAAACTAATAGGGGATGATGAGTTTCTCTTCTCTGCAGGAGATAACATCTTAACAGGGGGACTTAAAGAACATTACAAGGATTTTAAGAAGAAGAAATCAGATGCACATGTATTAGTAGTTAGAAGACCTGATTTTCAGAATTTTGGTGTAGCGGTAATGGAGGGAGATAAGATAGTAAATACGGTAGAGAAGCCTAAGGAGTATGTAAGTGACTTAGTACTCTCTGCTATATATTTCTTTACACCTGTTGTATTCAAAGCGTTTAAATATGCTAAACCTATAGATCCTAAAGGAACAGGGAAACCTGAATACTATCCCCCTGTTATTAATAACTGGTTGATAGAGAATGGGTATACATTTACAGCCTCGGAGGTAACAGGTTGGTGGAAGGATACAGGAGCACCAGAGGATATTATTCTAGCAAACAGACTTATTCTAGAGAGAGAGTGTTTAGATAAATGTGAAGGTGAAATTGAGGAGTCTAGGATAGAGGGTAGTGTTGAGGTAGGAAAGGGTTCTTTTGTTAAAAATAGTGTACTAAGAGGCCCTATATCTATTGCAGAGAGTGTTACTATTGAGAATTCATATATCGGACCTTTTACATCTATTGGAGAGGGGTGTGTTGTTAGAGATGCACAGATAGAGAACAGTATACTTATGGGGAATTGTACTATACACAATCTTGATACAATACTTGATAGTTCATTAATAGGGTGGAATGCAGAGGTAACCCAAAAGAACGGATATCCTAAAGCAGATACTCTCTACATAGGAGATGATTCTAAGATAGAGTTAGCAAAGTAGAGATATATTTAATAGAATAGGAGGAGTAATTTTATTTTCTGTTTTATGGAATTCCAAAAAGATATTAACGGTATAGAGGGCTTAATCCTTATCACTCCTAGAGTATTTGAAGATGAGAGAGGTTTTTTTAAAGAAGTTTTCAATGAAGAGGTATTTAAAAGTAATGGAGTAGATATACACTGGTTACAAGCAAACCACTCTAGATCATCAGAGGGCGTTTTAAGAGGACTACATTGGCAAAAAGAACCTTTTGGTCAAGCTAAATTAGTTAGAGCAACTAAAGGGAGAGTTTTAGATGTGGCTGTTGATATAAGGAGGGAATCTCCTACTTTCGGTAAGTATGCAGTTGTAGAACTAACAGAGGAGAATCATAATATATTTCTAGTACCTGTAGGTTTTGCACACGGTTTTGTAGCACTGAGTAAAGTTGTAGATTTTGAATATATGGTAGGGGGAAGTGTGTATAACAGAGAGAGTGAGAGATCCATTATCTGGAATGACCCAGATATTAATATAGATTGGGGAGTTAAAGATCCAATAGTTTCTCAGAAGGATAGTAATGCTCCTCTATTTAAAGATGTAGATCCTTCTGATCTCTTTTAATTTAAATATTAACTATATATGAGTAAGAAAGTATTAGTATTCGGTTCTAGCGGTATGCTCGGTGACTATTTATGTAGTATGTTAACTACTGAAGGATACGAAGTAGTAAGAAATGACAAGGCAACTGGAGGGGTAGATATTACTAATGAGAAAGAGCTAAGAGATGCTATTCTAAACTCTAATGTAGACTATGTAGTAAACTGTGCTGCATATACTGATGTGAATAAGGCAGAGGATGATAGAGAGGTAGCATTTAAAGTAAATGCAGATGCACCTAAATATATGGCTAAGGTATGCAGAGAGAGGGATATCCCCTTTATTCATATATCCACAGATTACATCTTTGGAGAGAACAGAAAAGAAGGATATCCAGAGGAGTACAGTAATTTCAAACCGTTAAGTGTATACGGTGAATCTAAACTACAGGGAGAGTTAAATGTGTTGGAAGAGTATCCTTCCTCATATATTCTAAGAACTTCATGGCTATTCGGTCCTAATGCAACTAATTTTATTGATAAAATATCTAAGTATGCAAAAGAGCTACCTGAATTAAAGGTAGTTACTGATGAGATAGGGTGTCCTACATATGTAAAGGATTTAAGTGAGGTTATTCTTACGGCAATTAACAATGAGATAGAGCCAGATATATATCATGTATGTAGTAGAGATTCTCTATCAAGGTATGAATTTGCAAAAGAGATATTAGAGATG
>JAAZIL010000004.1 GCA_012800885.1 Candidatus Dojkabacteria bacterium | reverse complement strand
TTTTGACATCTTTACACCACCCTCTCCTAAAACAACGCCGTGAATTGTTCTTACTCTGTAAGGTTCTGAATCACGAACTAATCCTAAATCATAGAGAAATTTATGCCAGAACCTAGAGTATAATAGATGCAAGGTAATATGTTCTTGTCCCCCTTCATAGTGATCTACTGGCATCCAGTAATCACTTAATTTACGAGATACAAACTCATTGTTATTATTAGGATCACAATATCTCAAATAGTACCAACTGGAACCAGCCCAATTAGGCATTGTATCTGTTTCTCTCTCTGCATCTCCCCCGCATTTCGGACATTTAGTATTAACCCAATCGGTAATATTAGCAAGAGGAGACTCACCTGTGTCTGCAGGCTTGTAACTTTGAACCACTGGTAATTTGACAGGCAAATCTTTCTCAGGAACTGGGACAGTCCCACACCTATCACAGTAGATGATAGGAATCGGCTCACCCCAATAGCGTTGTCTAGAAAATATCCAATCATGAAGATGGTACCTTGTTACTACACTCCCAATTCTCTCTTTTTCAATATATCCACCTATTTTCACTCTAGCTTCTTGACTGCTAATACCCTCCAGAAACCCAGAGTTAAACACAACTCCTTCTCCTTCGTACACATCTTCTAACGAAGTAACCTCCGCCCTACTTTTGTCTTCCCCCTCTATTACTCTAATAACAGGAAGATTATATTTATTAGCAAACTGAAAGTCTCTACTATCATGGGCAGGAACTCCTACAACACTCCCTGTTCCTACTGTTGTTAAAACAAAATCAGCTATCCATATGGGTAAGAGGCTGTTTGAAATACTATTCTTACAGTACAAACCAGTAAACACACCACTCTTTTCACTCTCAGCATCTACCCTCTCTTCCTCTGTTTTTTTAACACCCTTACTAACATACTCTTCTACCTCTTCTATCCTATCTCTAGGTATATACTTCTTTAACTTCTGTAAAGCCTCACTCTCTGGTGCTAGAACAACAAATGTTGCTCCAAACTGTGTATCAGGTCTAGTAGTAGATACCGTTATACTCTCATCAGTATCTTTTACATCATATTTAATATCATACCAAGTTTTTTTACCTATCCAATTCCTCTGAAGAACCTTTACGCTCTCTTCAAACTCTACCAAGTCAAGATCATCACTTAGCCTGTCTGCATATTCCGTTATTTTCAACACCCACTGATTCAAATTCCTCTTCTCCACCAGAGTACCACATCGCTCATGAGCTGAGTTAATAACTTCCTCATTAGCACAACCTGTCTTGCATTTCGGACACCAGTTGATAGGCATTTCGGCCTTGTACGCTAACCCTTTTTCAAACAGCTTAAGGAAAATCCACTGCGTCCATTTGTAATATGAGGGGTCTGAAGTATTAATCTCTCTACTCCAATCAAAAGATATACCTAACCTCAGAATCTGTTTCTTAAACTTAGCAATATTCTCAGCAGATACCTCTTGAGGAGGCCTCTTAATTTTTATAGCATAATTTTCAGTAGGCAAACCGAATGTATCCCACCCAATTGGATATATAACATTGAAACCCTTCATTCTACGCAATCTTGCAACTGCATCCATCATAGAGTAATTCCTCATATGTCCAATATGCATTCCTGGACCAGAAGGATAAGGAAACTCAACTAACAAGTAGTACTTAGGCTTACTATCATAATCTTTTCCTTCATACGAAAGATCACTAAACCACTTATCTTGCCATTTCTTCTCAAACTCTTTAGGATTGTACTCTCTATTCATACCATAGATATATCTTAACTATGAAATATATTCTACTTTAAATATCTCTTTTTGAAAAGCCTAGTTAACACCGTTTTACACTCTTGTGAAAAAAATATACTTTAAATGGCTAAATGTCTAAGTATTTTAAACAAACCAATGGACCTGAGGGGACTTGAACCCCTGACCCCATCACTGCCAGCGATGTGCTCTAGCCAACTGAGCTACAGGCCCTAAACAAGTGGACTCAGCCGGAGTTGAACCGGCAACCTTCGCAATGCGAATGCGGTGTTCTGCCAATTGAACTATGAGCCCTATCTCCCGATTATATATTAAAGAACTACCAATTACTATACAACAAAGGATTAATCTGTGTACCGTATGCGGCACCTTTTCTAAGCTCAAAGTGAAGATGAGGACCAGTAGACCTACCTGTAGAACCCATCTGACCGATTGATTGGCCCGCAGATACACTCTGCCCTGTCCTAACATAAATATTCTTTAGATGGGCATACCAAGTGGTATAGCCATTACCATGATCTATCTGTATAGCCCAACCGTAACTACTCCCTCCATAAGTAGATCCTAAAGCTGGACAGTAACCTGCACACCCAGCGAATATAATTTTACCACCTGCTGCTGCTAAAATATTTGGTAAACTATTATCTGCAATATCTATACCTCTATGCAGAGTCCCTCTGTAATACTGAGAAATCTTTGCACCCTTACTCGCTACTGGCCATTTGAGAAATCTCCCTACATTCGGATCTACATATGAACTCGCAGAAGAAGTAGGATTCGTTGAACCAGAGATGTATGTTTTTGGTGCCTTTGCAATTACAGGTTTTGGTGGCTCAGGCATTCTTCCATCTGGAATAAATAACTCTGCACCCTGAACAAGAGTAAAAGGATACTCTAACCAGTTGAAATCAGCAATAGCCTGCTCATTCCCTGTATATTTTTTTGCCAAAGAAGAGAGTGTATCACCCTTCTTAACAGTAATTAATACACCATCAGCAGGAGGAATCTCTAACTCTTGACCTGGTTTTACCAAATCAGAGGAGAGATTGTTAGCCCACTTAACCGTTGTAACAGAAACTTCATATTTTTCTGCTATAGTACTGAGAGTATCACCGTGCATAACAATATATTTCTCTGTACCTCTTCTACCTCTATCTTTAGGAATAGCTGTATTCAGAGTAGCATTCATTGCAAGAATATCACTCTCTGCAACTGAGATATAGTTAATATCCTCAGTGTTAGCACTAATAATAGTGGGTGTTCTGTAAATGTATGAAAGAACAAGAATAAAGGCAACTACCACAATAGCAGTTTCAATTGCATATTTCAGAAAAGAACCTCTTCCCCAAAACATTCGTTTAACAATATTCTGCTTAACAAAATCAAACTGTCTTAAAACAAGTTCAAAAAGAACCGAAACTAAAATCCATACTACCTTTAATCTAGAGACTGTATACTTACTTAAATCAAAAACAAAAGCCAACACACCCCTTTTAGTATTGTATCTCTCCACGACACCATCCACTACTCTTTGTAAACCACCTAATTCTTTTTTAACAGAGATATCCTCATCTAGGAAAATAAAGTCTTCTTCTCTGTAGGAAAGAAAATCTTCTGAGAGATCCTTAAAACTTAATCCGTGTATATTTTGACGTTTACTCTGATTCTCCATTATAAAAAAGGAAATTAGTCCCCTAATTATACCAAAATTAAGCTTCATGCAAGGTTGCTAGAAACTCTTCATTAGATTTAGTCTTTTTTAATTGACTAACCAATACCTCTGTTGGGTTCTCATTCTGATCAAGTAACTCTAACATTCTCCTAATTCTCCATGAGTGATTTAGAACATCTTTACCGAGTAGAAGCTCTTCATTCCTAGTACCCGATTTTGTTACATCAATAGAAGGATATATTCTCTTGTTAGCCAGTGATCTATCTAGATGTAGTTCCATATTACCTGTACCTTTGAACTCTTCATAAACTAAATCATCCATTCTACTACCTGTCTCTACTAAAGCAGTAGCTATTATTGTAAGACTGCCTCCCTCTTCAAAGTTTCTTGCTGCACCGAAAAATCTTTTAGGTGGATAGAGTGCTACAGGATCAAAACCACCAGAGAGAGTCTTTCCTGATGTAGGCATTGTAATATTGTATGCTCTCGCTAACCTTGTAATACTATCCATTAGGATAATGACATCTTCTCCCCACTCAACCATACACATCGCCTTCTGCAGTGCCATCTCTGCTACTCTACAGTTATGCTCTGGCAATTCATCAAAATTTGATGCATAAACCTCCCCTTTAACAAATCTCTTCATATCTGTAACCTCTTCAGGTCTCTCTCCTACTAGTACTACAATTAATTTTGCTTTAGGATTATTTGTTGCAATACCATCTGCAATATCTTTAAGTAACCATGTTTTCCCTGCCTTTGGAGGAGATACTACCATAGATCTCTGACCAAAGCCTATCGGAGAGAGTAAATCTATAATTCTTGTTGATATTACCTCTGGTTTTGTTTCAAGTTTAATCTGCTTATTAGGAAAAATCGGTGTCATTTTCATAAACTGTGGCCTGTTTGCTGCTTTAGCTGCAGGCTTACCGTAGACTGTATCTACTCTTAGAAGACTTAGATATTTCTCTTTCTCTTTAGGTAATCTCGCAGGTCCTGCCACTTCATCTCCTGTTCTTAGACTAAATTTCTTCATCTGAGAACCAGAGATATATACATCATTATCTCCTGGTAGAAGACCATCTGTTCTTAATATACCGTGAGAACCATCTTTCTGTATCTCTAGTATTCCTTCTACAAAAACAAAACCATCGTTAGATGTCTGTTTTTTTAGAATCTCAATAATTAGTTCTCTTTTAGGAAGCTCCATATAGCCATCTAAAGCTACCTTTTTGGCCTCACTCCGGAGTTCGCCTAGAGTCATAGATTCATACTCTTTAATACTCTTTGTTTTGTTTACCATAAC
>JAAZIL010000080.1 GCA_012800885.1 Candidatus Dojkabacteria bacterium | reverse complement strand
TACCTAGACTGCTTAGAATATGGCCTGTCCACTCTGCATCTCTTTTTGCAAGATAATCATTCACTGTTACTAAGTGAACACCTCTACCTGTAAGAGCATAGAGATAGAGTGGTAGGTTAGCTGCCAAAGTTTTACCCTCACCGGTGAATAGCTCTGCAATTTTGTTATCAAAGAGTACATACCCAGCAACAACCTGTACATCAAAATGCCTATGATTAGCAACCCTCTTGGATGCTTCCCTTACTACAGCAAATGCTTCAGGTAAAACCTCTATTAATCTTGTCCTCTCCTCATCAAGAACCCTCTTTAGTTCAACACTGTTGTAATTATTGAAATCATCTCTAGCTGTATTAATATTTACCCCTAACTTCTCTCTTAGGTACTCTGTCTTCTTAGCAAGCTTCTCATCCGAGAGTTTACTTATCTCCTTCTCAAGAAGGTTTACTTCATCTACTACTCTCTGAATCTTCTTTAATTGTTTCTCATTGGAATCAAATAGGCCTTCAAATAGCTTTATCATGACCATTGATTATATCAATTATTTAAATAACTACAAAGACAATATTTAAGTATTTTGTAATATCTCTCTTCTACAATATATCTATGTACCCATTACTACTTACCACTCTCATAGCAACTGCCTACCCTGTATGGGAGAGTAAAGAGTTGCAAGCCTCTTGGATGTCACAAGGAGAAGGGTATGAATACATCCTAGAGGTATACACAGACAAAGAATTAACTCAACTCTATTTAGCACTACCTCCAATTACTGATACATACACCTACTTCACAGTATATGATACTCACCTCTATTTCCATAGAGTAAAATATTATCATCCAGATAATCCAGATGATTACGGCTATATCTTCTTGGGACAGTACTACATCAATCTCTACTACGGATTCTATACAGAAGATATTCCCAGTCCATTCCCTTATCCTCCTGTAAATGAAGAGCCAGAGCCAAACCCAGTAATTGAACATAAACCTACCCCCTCAAAACCTCCAACTGTACAGCCAACAGAAGAAAAAAAATCTTACTCTCTTCCAAATAGTATAGACAACAGAGAAGATATACCTAATAGTGATACCTCTGTATTAGGAATAGAGAGTAGTAATCAGAAGGATACTTGTAATGTATCAATATTTAAAGAGAAGGATAATACTTCAGTATCTAGCAGTTGTGATCTGGATATTAGGATAAACAAAGTTAAATACATTAATTGGGGTAACTACTATACTGTTGAAACAGAGGGGATATACCCACACAATATCTATGTAAGCATAGAGGTCTATGAATGTAGTAAGTTTAATCTTCTTAAACCAGAGACATGGTTTGGATGTAAAAAGGAGTTAACAGACTCATACAGAGGTATGACTAAGGGAATATATACTGGTTGTTTAATTGTTAATGGTAAATACAATAATACTACTTACTTTACATTCAAAGATACCTCCTTCTATCTTAATAACCTCTTTACAGAAGATATCTACCCTAAAAATGTTCTACTCAATTTAGATCTCTATCTTCAAGTAAAAAGTAAAGAGTGGATAGATGTTAAGCATAGTATAAAGGAGAGAATTGTAATACCTAAAGCAGAGAAGATTAAATCTAACAAACCATTCTCATACCCTCTAAAAAAACTAATCGGTGTAACACAGTGGTACGGCTGTACCCAGTATCAATGCCCTCACAAAGGTATTGATTTCGGAGCTACTAAAGAGAAAGTTGTCTCTATTGCAGATGGAACTGTTAAAAGTGTTGGATTTGATAAATATGGAGGAGAGTGTAACCAAGGTGGGAACTATGTCCTTATTAAACACACTAATGGAATGTACTCTATGTATCTACATTTAGATTCATACTCTGTAAAGGCAGGACAAAAAGTTAAAAAGGGAGAGAAGATTGCTGTAAGTGGTAATACAGGTAAAAAGAATTGTCAGAATTTTGCATACCATTTACACTTCGAAACTAGAAAACAGAAGGACTCTTCTACACATGTTAATCCTGTACCGTACATAGATGTAGATTGGAACTTAATCCCTACACTAGGTTACAAACAGAACCCTGGTAGATTAACAGGAGATAATCCACACCCTAATTTTTAATCAATTACTATGCTCAAGAAGATACTCATTTACATTCTCACTCTTCTTATCCCCAAGAAAGAGATAACTTACTCTCCCTCATATATTATTAATACCCCTAATATTCCCCTACAGATATACTGGATAGATAGTGACAATATCTTACTCTCATCATTTGGGTACACAGAGATATTTAATACACATACAAGAGAGAGTAATACTATCAAGACTTGTAGAGAGTGTATATATGGGTATGACAGAGGCTTCTTTTACTGTAAGTACGAGCATAGAGATATTCAGAACCCAGAGCAGTTTAGTACAACGATATATCAGTATGATAGTAGAGATAATCTAATTTTCTCCAAAGAGCTCTTTCCTACTGTAGTACCTGTCCTATGTAAAAGGAAATATATTACTCTTAAAACAGCTTACTACTTCTTAGAACAGAGAGGATACCTTTTAAATGTAGAAGAAGATAGATATGAGGAGATACCGATAAAAAAGAGAGAGAAAGGAGACACTGTTCTTTCAGAAAGAGATGATCTAGGTAAAATGATTGTTGTAGATAGGTATGCAAGAGTATGGGTATATCTGAAAGAGTAGAAAGATAGTACTACTTCTTCAACCCTAATCTCCTAAACCTATCCAGAGAATCTTGTGAACTATCAATATACTGACCTATATATTTAGGTAAAGTAAGAGTAAAAGTAGTACCCTTATTCACCTGACTCTTTACCTTAATATCCCCACCCATTAATCTAGCTAACTTAAAGGTTATATACAAACCTAAACCTGTACCACCAGGCCTCACTATATCTGACTCTAGGTAGTGTCCCACCCTAAAGAACTTCTCACCTATTCTATCTAGATCTTCCTTAGAGATACCTACACCTGTATCCTTAACACTTATCCTAATATTACTATTACTTGCTTCTGCTGATACTATTATTGTTCCTTGCTTTGTGTATTTAACTGCATTACTTATTAAATTATTCAGTATCTCTGCCACTCTAACCCTATCTGCATATACATACCCTATACCTCTGG
>JAAZIL010000079.1 GCA_012800885.1 Candidatus Dojkabacteria bacterium | reverse complement strand
GAAATCTTCCCAGTAATACACAGTTCCTCTCTTTCTTGACACAACTTCTGACATTTAGAAGGCAGTTATATTATCTCCCTAAATACTACCTTTCGCTTGTAACTTTTGCAAGTCTACATAAAACTCATAGACTATCTGAGAGATTACAACTGCTGGAACAGCAATAATTCCACCAGGTACCCCAAAGAAAATTAAAGCGATAATTGCAGCAAAGAAAACAAAGAAAGGTTTTAAACCGATTACATTACCTAATACTTTCGGAATGATAAAGCCATTCTGAATAGGCTGATAGAGTATAAAGGAAGCAAGTAATATTAATGCTGACATTGGTCCTACTGTAATTAGGGCCACCAGAGAGATAACAAAACCAGCAACTGTAGCACCTAAACTAGGGATAATATCCATAAAACCAGTAAAGATTGCTAAAGGTAGAGCAAACGGTACTTTTAGTATAGTAAGTATAATACCACAGTAAATGGCGGTAATAGAACTAATTAATCCTTGGCCTAACAACCATCTACCTAACTTGTACTCTAAATCCAATACAAGCTTCTTAACCCTATTTCTCTTTTCATCAGATACTATCTTTCTCATTAACAGGTCTAGGAGAAAACTATGTTCTGAAATAAGGTAGATAGATGTAATCAAAGAGATAACAAAGAGGAAACCTCCTGTTGCTACACCTTCAAAAGTACTTGCTACTTCTCCAAATCTCTCAATTATTGATACTCTCTCTAACCAGTCATTAACAATCCCATACAGTGTGCTTATCTCTATTTTCCTCCCAAATATGCTAAACTTCTCTAACATTGTTGCTAGCTTCTCTGTCCATAAAGGTATCACAGAGAACAGTTTATCTACTTGACTAGAGAAGGGAATTACTATTACAGAGATAACCCCTAAGATTATAATTATTCCAAACAGATAAGTTAAAAATATGGCCAATCTTTTAGATACTTTTTTCTCTATTAACCAATTCACAGCTGGAAAAGCAGCGGACATAAAAACCAAACTTAAGAAAAGATATAATAACACAGTTATAATCTGTTGACTTCTAAAAAGAACAGAGAAAATAATTAAGAGTAGTAATATAATCTTCCATGATAGCTCTATTACTACAGTTGTTTTCTGTTTTGGATTAATACTCTGTTCTAACTCTATCTCACTCTCTTCCTTTGCCATATTTAATAACCTGATATATTATCCAACTATTATACCAAGTCCACATTTATTAACATATACCTTTTAACCAGAAGAAAGAGATATCTCTTAGATTAAGTACTATATTGTACTACTGAGAATTAAACCCTCTGTTTTTTATACACTACAATTGAACTTGTTAGGAATGCAAATATAGCAACAAGACCAAAAAAGGTCATTACTCTGTTACTAAGAAGTGCATCTAATGTCCCAGATGCCTGAGGTATTCTCTCATTTACAACTGCATCTCCATCTACATCGCCATGAGGAGAGTACTCAACTCTTACTTTCTCATCAAGTTGAACCTGATTACCCGCTAAGTCTGTAATGTATACAGAGAATACATTCTTACCCTCCTCTAAAACTATATCCTCTATTCTAAAATTACCTTCTGCATCCACCAATCCTTTGTAGCTATCAATACCTCTCTTCACTTCTACTGAGGCATTCGGTTCAGTTGTACCTACTAGTACAAAGGTCTCTTTATTCGTTTCTGTACCATACTTAAGTGAGACATCCTCTGCACTTGGAGGTGTTCTATCAACAACTGACTCTTTTACTGAAGATGCAACACTAATATATCTATTGGGAAAACCTTTAACTCCAGCAATAGAGATATTAAATGTACCTTCATCTTCTACGGTATACTCATAAGTAAATTCACCATCATCACCAACCTTACTTTCTCCAACTTTCTCATCGTTAACAAAAATAAATACAGAATCAAATTCTTGAGCATTGCCCACAATCTTAATTTTCTCTCCATTCGTAATGGAGGTTACCTCTTCTAGACTAGGAGCTTCTAGTTCAGGATCTAATAACGGTTCTTCTCTGTACTTTATGTAAGAAAATATACCAAAAGCAACAAGCAGTATACCTAAACCAATAAATATTGAGCCTACTAATCTAGATATCTTTTCCTCCTTTAAAGGAGGTTCTTTAATTTCAACTTTACTTTTCATAGTATCCTTTATTATTTTCTTTTTTGCCACGGTAGCCTATACTAAAATTTATATACTCTATTATACAAGCATAAAACAAAAAAACAAATAGTGCAAGATGTCCTTTTTCTTGATAAAATATATATATGAAAAACTTGATAAAAATACTCTTAACAACTGTGTTATTCCTCTCCTTTGTAGTACCCTTAGGTTACTTCATAGTATACCCAAATTACAATAAACTAATCGGACCTATAAAAAGATTTGATATACAGTCCACTTCTCAAGAGATTACATTCCAAGTTCTAACTTCTATTGCACCCTCAAAAGACTCACTCATCCAAGCAGAGGAGGAGTTCTTAACTAGTTTTACTATTGAAGAGAGTATAGGGCAAGATATTGTAATAGAGAATAAAGTCTTAGAAGAATTAAATACTTCTTTTACTGTAAATTCAATAGAGGTTGAAGGAGAAGTATTCGAAGGTACTGATCCAAAAATAATGAATACAGGCTTCTGGCATTTCCCTACATCTTCTAAACCTGGAGAGAGAGGAAACTTTGTAATAATAGGGCATAGATATTTAAATCTACCTCCTAGAAAAGACACATTCTTTAATTTAGATAAGGTTAAGATTGGAGATAAAATAGAAGTATCTCAAATTAATAATCAATACACATATATTGTAACAGAAACAAAGGTAGTAGAAAAACATGATACTTCCATTCTAAATGACTTCTCTGATTACAGAATAACTCTGATTACATGTACCCCATTATGGAGTGCTAAACAGAGATTAGTAGTAGTTGGTAAATTGGACAAATTGTATAAAAACATATAAAATACAATGTTTTTAAATTACCTACCTCATATATTATGAATGACTTTCACTCTAAAAAAGAGATAAATGAATACACTTTTGAAATAACAATTACTATTCCTAAAGATAGCTTTAAAAAGTCATACGATTTACTGCTAGAAGAATATGCAGAAAAGTTAGATATTAAAGGTTTTAGAAAAGGTAGAGTACCAACCAACTTAATTAGTGATCAAGTAAAAGAAGTTACTAAGTTTGAAACTTTAGAGAAAATTGCCCCTCTATACATCACCACTGCGCTACAGAAAGAGAATCTTGCTCCAATTGCTCCTCCAGAATACAAAGAAATACCAAAAATAGTAGAGAATACCGACGTTCCTTTTACTATTGTAGTAACTATTATGCCTAAATTTAAGTTAGGTGATTTAAAGAAGATTAAAATTGAAAAACAAGCTATTGAGATTACAAAAGAAGAGATAGATAAAGCGCTAGAAGAATTAAAGAGTACTCAAACTACAAAAACAAAAGAGATGAATGATAAATGGGCAAAAGAAGTTTCCATTACTCTTGAACAGAAAGGTATTACTACACTAGAGCAATTAAAAAAGAAGATAAAAGAACTATTGTATAAGCAGAAAGAACATTTCCAATTCCATAAAATGCAAGACGAGGCTCTAAAATTAGCTATTACTGAATCAAAAATTAATATCCCACAAGTAGCTATAGATTTTGAAGCACAAGAGAGAGAGAAAACTTTTAATGAGAATATAAAAGAGAAGAAATTAAATATTGATGAATTCCTTAAAACCAATAATATTACAATAGAGAAGATGAGAGAGTTATGGAATAGAGATGCAAAAGAAGCAATAGAAACGGATGTATTTTTAACACTCTATGCAGATACTAAGAAAATAGAGATTACAGAGGGAGCGCTTAACAAAAAAATTAATGAGATTAAGAAACAGAGACCTGATGTAGATAGAACTGTATTTAGTGATCCTCAGTGGAGAGAGTATATTAAAAACATAGAGAGAAAAGAGAAGGCTTTTAGCTCTTTTGCTGAAGAGATATTCGGTAAGGATTTTGTCAGTAAATATAACTAAATTATTACTGTTTACAGATATGTCAATATTAATTCCAACAGTAATTGAGAAAGAGAGAGGAGGGGAGAGGGCATATGATATATACTCCAGACTACTAAAGGATAGAATTGTATTTCTTGGAGGAGAGATTGAATCTCGTACAGCAAATACTGTAATAGCCCAGTTACTATTCCTTGAGAAAGAGAACCCTGATGAAGATGTTCAGATGTTTATCAACTCTCCTGGAGGAATAATTAATGATGGTATGGCTATACTAGATACAATGAACTATATAAAATGCGATGTGTCTACAATAGCAGTTGGATTAGCTGCTTCAATGGGTTCATTTTTACTTGCACACGGTACCAAAGGTAAAAGATTTGCTCTCCCTAATAGTAAGATACATATACATCAACCTCTAGGAGGAGTAAAGGGTCAGGCTAGTGATATAGCAATAGAAGCTCAAGAGATATTAAAGATTAAAGAGAAGCTCTACAAGATGTTAGCAAAACAGACAGGCCAATCTGTAAATCAGATTGAGAAGGATGCTGATAGAGATAAATATTTTACTGCAACAGAGGCAAAATCCTACGGTCTTATCGATAAAGTTATAACAAAAAGATAAGATGGAAAACTTACATGAAAAACATAGAGAGGAAGAGGAGGATGTTAAATATAATATAGGTAGGATAGGGGATTATCTGAAACATAAAGATGGCGCTGGACTCCAGGAACACTTAAATAAACTAATTAACCATTTACCTAAGAACGTAACCACTCTCTCTATTCCTATGCTAACAGAAGATGGTCTCACTGTGATAGTTGCAAAAAAGGAAAGTATAGATAAAAAACCAGAATATGAAGAGTGGGGAATAAGAAATTTAATCGACTATGCACTTACTCTTGATGAGAACTATCCTAAAAGATAAAATACATATGAAGGGCGATTAGCTCAGCTGGCTAGAGCGTCACATTGACATTGTGAAGGTCACAGGTTCAATTCCTGTATCGCCCATTTAACAAGCTAATATCGTCATTTCTGCGTGTTCGACAACACATCCCTTCCTTGTCATTATAATGATTGGCTATAAATCGCCTACACAACCTCTCCTTTCTCTTTAATTCTTAAGATGAAGATAGATTAAAGATAAATTATTATTTATTTATGAAACGAATCCCTTCATGCCGATCTATTAATATCAACCTGCTTACAGAGTAACTCTGATAGAAGACTTGTAAGTGGATGGACTCTCTTGTATCAAGATAATTAACCTATACCTTACGGTAAATTATGTTTTCTCCAATTTCTATCTGGAATTACATACTTATCTTGCTCCTCATAAGAGAGTTTGTCGTAGAAATCACTCCAGAAATTATTTAAAGTAGGATACTCTGTTTTACTTCTAAGCTCACAAGGCTTTCCGTGGTATCTGTAATTAATCATATGCTCAGGATTCTCTACAAATGATCTATCCGTTGTAGTAATAGCCTTAAATATGACATCTTCTCCATCCCTGTTAGGAAAAGAGTGTAGTACAAATAAAATATGGATATTAGGATCATATTCTCTGCTTTTTTGATAGTTAATAAAATGCTCAGAATTTAATACCTCTTGCCAAAATGGGGTAGGGCTATCAATATTTTCAATATATTGTTGATATATACCTCTTTTAACATAGGAGATTACAGGATAGCCTGCATCTCTCCACTCTGATGAGGGAATAGTATCTATTGTATTATAGATATCTTTACTGGTTATTTCCTCATCTCTCTCTCGAGGTTCTCCTTTCATATTTATACACATATTGTAGCAATATCTATTAAGATATACCATATATTGTATTTTACCTTGAAATCTTTTCTCTTTAGGTTTATTATTAATAGTTAATATCATTAGTAACTAAAATGAACCACAACAGAGGAGAACTCTGTCTTGTCCCCTGTAATTCAGGTATCGATTTTGCACAAAAAGTATTAGATGAAATTAACAAAAAGAGAAAAAAGGAAGTATCCCTCCTGGACACGGAAGAAGTTAGATATGCAAATACCGAAATTAAAGGCATACTCAATGAGAGTATTAGAGGAAAAGATGTCTTTATTATCCAAGATGTAGAGAATCATAGTGATGGAAAAAGTGTCGATGATAATCTAAGAACTCTGTACACTATCATTGGAGCGTGTAAAAGATGTGATGCAAACCATATTACTGCTGTCATACCATCCTTTCCCTATGCAAGACAGGACAAGCAATGGGGAAGAGAAGATATCACTGCTGCACGGGTCGCTTGGGAGTTAGAAGGAGACCTAGGAGCTAACCATATTATTACAATCGATTTGCACAACCCTGCTATACAGGGTTTTTTTAGGTGTGCTCAAATAGAGAATCTCCATGGAAGCCATGTACTAATGCCTCATGTTCTTAATAGTATTGAGAATCCTAAAGATGTGATAATAATTCCTACTGATTTAGGTGGTGCTAAAAGAGCTAATTTCTATGCTAGGTGTCTCGAATCTGATGTTGGTTTTGTTTACAAAACCAGAGATTACAAAAGTGCAAATACAATTAAAGATATCCAAATTATGGGAGACCTAAAGGATAAAGTTGTATATATCATCGACGATATGATTGATACTGCAGGTTCTCTTTGTAAGGTAATTAAAGTAGCCAAAAAAAATGGTGCAAAAGAGATAATCTGTATAGCTACATTCGGATTACTTAATAACAGTGCTATAGATAAATTACATGAGTGTTACAGAGAGAAATCTTTAAACAAATTAATCCTAACAGATGCAGCATATATCCCAAACAAGATACTAAGGAGATATTCCTGGATAGAGATAGTATCAGTTGCAGAATACTTTGCTGAAATTATTCACAGGCTAAATAAAAGGAAATCAATAGGAGAGTTACTATACTAATCTGCTCCTTTCCCTATTAATGTTGTATAATTGCTCAATTAAAGTGAGAAATATGGATATGTCAATAGAGAAAAGGATCATTGAGAGAGAAGATGTTAATAATCAATTAGATCATATAAGGGAGGGAGTTGGAGGAGTGTATGCTAGCATGAATAACTCCTTCTTTATTGATACTCAGATAGTAGGAGTTGATATGGAAGCTGTGAATAGATACATTGGGAATATGGGTAAAGTCCATACTGGACAAGATCTTATCTACGGTAGACTCGCTATATCTTCTCTACCTTTGGATGAAACCTCATATGAAGAGTTATGTTACTATCTAGATATTACCCCTTCTGATACTTTCTCAGGGGTAGATCATCAGATACATTTTGTTGAAATCCACAAGAAGAACAAAAAATATGTAATGACTGTAATACCTATTCAATATAATGAGAATACAATTAATATTAGGATTGAGAAACTAAATAAACCGGAAGCTGAGTATGTAAGAGAAATACACAAAGGAGCAAGTAAGCTTAAAATAGAAGATATTAAGTTTGTAAAATTCCCTCAGAGCTAAGTTAATAATCTCTCCACTATCTCCAAGGCTTGTTCCACTTCAGTACATGCCATAAACCTTTGCCTAAGATCATTAGCCCCATCAAAATCAGAGATGTAACCTCTGAAGAACTTTTTCAT
>JAAZIL010000078.1 GCA_012800885.1 Candidatus Dojkabacteria bacterium | reverse complement strand
TCTCCTTGTTGTATTAACTTACTTAGTTGTGTTGATAAAAGATACTCTCCTGTTAATTCATCTCTGTTCTCTTTAAGAAATTCTTCAAAACCTCTTTCAAACTTATCAAAAGTAGAAGAATGAACACAAAACATATTCATAGATATGGGAGTGTTGCCCATTAGATTATTCATAGGCTTACCATCTCGCCCAATACCATTAATACTTCCTTGTTTATCTCTTTTTAAATCAAATGTCTCCTCTATACTTACTAAATACCCATCCTTAATAGTACATATACCTCTTTTAACCCCTCCTACATCACTTAATACATTCTCTAATCTGTATGTTGGAATAGCATAGGTAGTATCACTGCATTCATTCTTTAAAAATTCACTAGCCATTATATATGACTCTCTTCCATAGAAATCATCCCCATTTATTATTAAAAAAGGCTCAGTAAGCTTCTCTCTTGCTAGCAGTAGCGCTTGTACTGTTCCCCACGGTTTTACTCTCTCTGGATTAAGTGTATACCAATTCGGTAACATATCTACTGTTTGAAAACAGTAATCTATCTCTATTCTATCTTCATATTTATTTAAGAATATCTCCCTAAACACCTCTTCCATATCTGGCCTTATTACAAATACAACCTTACTAAATCCTGCTTCTATTGAGTCATATATGGAGTAATCTATTAAAGTCTCACCATTAGGACCGAATCCTTCCATCTGTTTTAATCCTCCATACCTACTTCCCATTCCAGCTGCTAGTACAAAGAGAGATATTTTGTTATTCATATATTCCTATACCTTTATATATTACATTGATATATGTTAACATATTTAATATATGTTTCGAGAGAAGAAAAAAGGAGGGGTTTAAGAAAATTAAATTAAGTATGGGATGTTATGTTTAAAAAAGATATGTTACTACCCTTTATCATTATCTTTGTAATATTAGCTATTTTTGGCTCCATATTTAAAACTTACCGCATTGTTCTAGTGACAAATGGTGTGTCTTACTACGGAATACCTTTTACATCATGGAGTAAATATTTTTTCTCAAATCCGTATACCTACAAATTTTACCCCTTAGGGATTACAGGGAATATTGTTTCTTGGCTATGTGTATCATATATATTTAGTAGATTGTATACAGGAGGTTTTAAAAAGAGAACCGATTAACTCATTAATCCTAATCTCTTAAACATATCCTTACTACTTACTCCCTTTTTAATCTCACTACCTTTTCTGAATATTGGGAGAGAGAATACAAATTCACTACCTACATCAACCTCACTCTTAACTGATATCTCTCCTCCCATAAGCTTTACTAATCTAAAGGTAACATAGAGGCCTAATCCTGTTCCACCTGGTCTTACAATATCTAAATGATCACTGCTCTTTAAATAGTTACCTACCCTATGGAATTTCTGTCCTAAGTATGGAATCTCTTCCTTAGGTATACCCTTTCCTGTATCTTTTACACTAACAGTAACATACTCATTATTATATGAACTCTTTATACTAACAGTACCCTTCTCTGTATACTTAATTGCATTATCTATTAGATTATTTAATATCTCTACAGTTCGAGCCTTATCAGCATACACATCAGGAGTATTAGAATTAACTATCTTCTCTATCTTTAAACCCTTCTTTTTTGCATCTCTCTCATGACCGTGTATTGCCATCTCAATCTCACCCTTTATATCAACCCTCTCTCTATTAATCTCTATCTCTGTACCTTCTAATTTTGCACTACTTAGTAGAGTATTAATTAACTTAATTTCATTATTAATCGCCTCCTTTATTCTTTTAATATATATCTTTAATTCATCTGGATTACTATCTATATATCTCTCTAACATATCAATATTTAGTTTTACTATTGTAGCTGGTGTCCTTAACTCATGCCCCATTATATCTACCATATCTCTCTCTTTTCTCCGTGCCTCTTGTAACTCTTCTACTTTAATCTGTAATTCTTTAGTCTGTTCATTTACTCTCTGTTGTAAAGTCTTATTAAAACTCTGAAGCTCTTCATAGAGAATCGCTCTCTCAATTGTAATATTCGCATTCCTCATAATACTCTCTAAAAATGTAATATCTGTTTGTGAATACAAAGAATTATCTATTTTACTTCCCAGTATAATTAGGCCTCCAATAGAAGCTCTAAGTTCAAAAGGAATAATTACTTCAACCCCATACTCTTTCATAAAGTGAAGTATCTCTTCTTTACGATAATCAATAATCTCTTTACCAGAGAAGAAGTGTACATCTATTTCAGAGAATATTAGGACTGGATTACTATTTAAATTCTCCCAATTACTTACAAATCTCATCGTAGTATCAAAGGTAAGGGAGGGGAAGTTCATATTTTCTTGGTATGCAATTGCTTTACTTTTACTATTAAATAGCAGAATTGCAACCTTATCTGGATTAATTGTATCTACTACAAGATCTATTGTCTTTTTTAAGATATTCCTAATATTCAACTCCCTTGAATTACCAACAGTATATCTCTGTATCTGTTCCATTGGATTGTATTTACTGTATATAAATCTCCTCTGTACAAAAAGCTCTGTTTTTTGATTCATCCAATTCAAAAGTAGAGAGAGTACAACAGAGATAGTAATTAGTATAAGTATAAAACTACTACCTACAAGATCTAAATTACTCCTATTCCACTCTGTATAAACTACAAATATTACTAATAAATAACTAGATTTAAGAATAGTCTCTACAACTTTTCCAAATACTAATCTTACATCTAAGAAGCGAGTATTGTAGATTGAGTACGCTATTATAATAGCCCACAATATATTTCCTAAAGTACTGTATTGGTAATACTCTGTAACAGAGAAGAATACAGGTAATACAAAATCTAGAAATATCAAAGGTACTATCATTAAGAAACCAGCAATCCAGTAGAACTGAGTCTGTCTTTTTTTCAAACTCTCCATCTTACTCCCTTTAACAATATGTATACCGAATAGAAAGAAAAGAGAGAAAATTATCGGTAAGAAGTAGAGTATATATCCCTCACCCATCTGAGCAATTACAGTATTTATAGATTCATCAAAGAGTGTATCCAGTACTACTGTGTTCTTAATTAATAGGAGATACAAACCGTATGCAAATAGAGGACCTAGTACTCCTGCCATCATAATATTAACTTTTTTACCTACACCATCATGAAATTTAAGAGCGAAGTTTAATTGAGCAAAAGTCATCAAGTATGAAATAATGTATACAATCTTAAGCCACTGAGTACTATCAAAAAACAGGTAACTGTTGTAAAAGGATAGAGATATAGACCAAAGACCCATTGTAAGAGTACAGAGGAAATATGCTCTGTTTACTGTTCTTTTTGGATTACTACTTAGTACTAAAAACCCTAGAAGAAGATCTACAAAGCCAATTAGAATATTAATGTAACCAATAATACCGTTAAACATCTCTTAAACATCTTTCTTTTTCATCCTAAACCCTTGAGTATCCATAAATATAGGGAACTCAGGAGGATTACTTAAACTCTGGAAATTAAGTTTCTCCTCATCTACAATATCTTTCAACAAGAAAGATGGGAATACATCAGAGCGATACTCATCTACAACCCTCATTGTAACTTGTAATGATTTAACTGTTTTTACTAATCTCTTAAAATCCATTTTCTTAAGAAGATAATTACACCACTCAATAATGAGATACGCTTGTGGTGTATTAAAACCTTTGAGTATTTGAACATCTTCTCCTGGGAAATATTTAGAATTGTTTCTTAACTTACCTCCATACATATATGTAATTCCTTTTTTAGTTAGAGATTTCATCATTCTCTTTGGAGCTAACATCTGAGAGAGAGTTGTACCAACATCTAATCGGTTTGTATAGAGGGGATTAAGAGAATCAGCGATAAAGATACCATTATTCTTAAGTTTAGAGGAGAGAGTATTTAAAAAGTTTCTGTATTCACTCTTAGATAAATATGCAGTACCGTGGGAAGAGTATACACCTTCTACAGATTTATCTGAGAATCTCTCCAATACTCCATTTATATCATCCAGTACCAGTATAACTCCTGAATACCCTTTCCCTTCTGGAGTATTATCCATCCAATCCTGAATCTGTGCTAATTCATGAGGATTAGTAGCCACTATATGAGGAATACCCTTGTATGTTAAGAGTGTCTCTGTAGCTGCTATAGCGTGAGGAGACATATCTACAGAGTACTGTTTAACCTTTAAGTCCTGATGCTCTCCTCTAATACTCTCATAGAGCATAACAGTAGCCCATCCTGCTCCTGTACCTAATTCCAGTACTACTAGGTCACCTAAAGGAGGTATCTCTTTTGCAAACCATTGAGCACTCTCATAGCTAGTAATCAATGATGTTGGGTTTAGACCTTTACCAAACATTTTCTCAATCTCTTCATCATTCCATCTCTTTACAGTACCTATCTGATGATTCTGTATTAAGGATTGGAAGTTCTTCTCTGTTTGAGTAATAAAGATCTCTCGATCTAGTACATCAAAGTATACAACTCCTTTAGGAGATATCTGATGGTATACAGATTCTAATCTTCTATATGATTTACTCTCAATAACTGGTCTCCATACCTGATTATATGTTTGTACTTGTTTCTCTAATTTACTATCTATACCTCGGGATACTACTTGTTGTGTACTCTGTACTACTGTTTCTTTATATAATTCTTCTTCTTTTATCTTCGTAGTAGGTTCTTCTAATTTCTGTTCTAGAATTTCAGATATCAAGTCTTCAGATGTAGTACCTTGGTATCTTTCATAATCTATCTTTCTACCTATGTATGGTTCTTTTTCCATTTATACAGGAGTTAGTTTATTAGTTCATTATATTCTAATAATTTTCAAAAAAGCAATAGGATAAATTATTTTATCTGTATATATTAATAATCACAACAATGTATATGGTTTTAAGAAGGTTGGAGAGGGAAGATAAAATGTTCGATTTTTACAACTATTTCTGGATATAATGGATACAAAGATAATATTATTAATAATAAAATGAAAAAAATAATTCTCATTATCCTAGCATTACTCTTACTCATAGGTGGTGTATATCTAGGATATACTCTAATAAAAGAGAAAGATTTAGAAGGACAGGTATTAGACCCCTTTGATGTGTATATGACAGAAGAAGAAATAAAAACAGGGCTATCTAATCCTGCATCTGTCTATTGTGCCGATAATGGAGGTACTTTAGAAATCAAAGAGGAAAAAGAAGGACAAGTAGGATACTGTCTCTTTGAAGATGGTAGTAGTTGTGAGGAAGGGGCTTACTACAGAGGAGAGTGTAAGAAAGGAGAGAATAAGTAATAAGAACAATTACACTGAAGATGATATTAATAACTTATTAATATATAATACAACATAAGCTTTCAACCATTAATAATGGCAAATAATAACAATCATAACTTAGAGCAAACACTATTCAAAACAGCTGATAAACTTAGAAAAAATATAGATGCTGCAGAATACAAAAGTATTGTTTTAGGCTTAATCTTTCTTAAATACATATCAGATTCTTTTGAATCTCTTCATGAAGAATTAATTAAACAACAAACAGAAGGAGCAGACCCAGAAGATAGAGATGAATACAAAGCAGAGAACGTATTTTTTGTTCCTAAAGAAGCTAGATGGTCATATATACAATCCAGAGCAAAACTCCCTACCATTGGAGGAGATTTAGATAATGCTATGGAGGTAATAGAAAGAGAGAATACTCCCCTTAAAGGGATTCTCCCTAAAGTATATTCAAGGCCCAACTTAGATAAGCAAGCTCTAGGTGGATTAGTAGACCTAATAAGTAATATACAACTGAGAGAAGAAGCAGATAATCATAAAGATATCTTAGGAAGAATATATGAATACTTCTTAGGTGAATTTGCATTAGCAGAAGGGAGAAATGCAGGACAGTTCTATACACCTAAATCTATTGTACAGACTATGGTAGAGATGATTGAACCATACAATGGAAGAGTATATGATCCATGTTCTGGGAGTGGTGGTATGTTTGTAATGAGTGATAGATTTGTACAAGAGCATCAAGGTAGAAGAGATAATATATCAATATATGGACAGGAATCTAATCAAACTACATGGAAACTATGTAGAATGAATCTAGCAATTAGAGGTATAGATGGGACACAAGTACTATGGAATACAGAAGGATCTTTTCTTAATGATCTACACCCTACTCTTAAAGCAGATTTCATATTAGCAAATCCACCATTTAACGATAGTGATTGGTCAGGAGAACTCCTAAGAGATGATCCTAGATGGGTATATGGTATCCCTCCCGTAGGCAATGCAAATTATGCTTGGATGCAACATATGATCTATCATCTATCCCCTAAGGGTATTATGGCTATGGTTCTTTCTAATGGTTCTCTTTCATCTAACACTTCTAATGAAGGAGAGATTAGAAAGAATATTCTTAAAGCAGACTTAGTAGATTGTATCCTTATGCTTCCTAAACAGCTTTTCTACAACACAGGTATTCCTGCATGTGTATGGTTTATATCTAAAAACAAGAAAGATGGTATTCATAGAGATAGATCTAAAGAGGTACTCTTCATAGATGCTAGTGAGTTAGGTACTATGATAAGTAGAACACAGAGAGAATTTAGTAAAGAAGATATACAAAAGATAGCAGATACATATCATGAATGGAAAAGAAAAGATAACAAATATGAAGATGTAAAAGGATTCTGTAAATCAGCTACATTAGAGGATATAGAGAAAAATAGTTATGTACTTACACCTGGTAGGTATGTAGGTATTCCAGAGGAAGAGGATGATGGTATTCCTTTTGAAGAAAAGATGAGTAAATTAGTAAAAGAATTAAAGGTTAATATACAAGAAGGTAAGGTATTAGATAAGAAGATAAAGAAGAGTTTAAAAGAGGTTGGGTTTAATCTTTAATTCATTCTTTCGCTATATAATACTGCCATGCAGAAATCTACACTTTTTATAGATGAATCAGGTAAATCAAGTTTACTCTCTGATGAAAAACAACCATTTATTATAACTGGAGTTATTTTAGATGATCAGGAGATATCTGCCATAGAAGGTTTCTTTACATATATCAAAAGAAAGTATCAAATTGATAGCACCAAACCATTTCATAGCTATCATATTTTTGAGAATGATACTACAAAACTCTCAAATGAAAATTTAAAAGAACTTTCTAAAACTCTTGCAGAATTTCTTTCACTCATTCCTATAAAGATAGTAATTTTAGAGGTTGATAAAAAGACTTTCAAGAAAGCCATAGGACTAGCTAATGAAGAACAGTGTAAGGGTTCCAAAGAAAGAAAAGAGATCCCTAAATTACCATATAAAATCTTAGCAACAAATCTTTTTATATGGTTTGCTGAATATCTACAGGAAGAGAATCGTATTGGTCAAGTAATTACAGATTCTAGGAGAGTTGGGGATCATCAACTATTAAAAACTTTGAATGTCTGCAAAGAGGGACACTTACCAAGTATGAATGGAGAAACTTCATCACATATCAAGGAGAGAGTTACTGCTCTATGCTTTGCAGAGAAGAACTTCCTATCTGGAGGTTTAGAAATAACAGACTTAATCTCTTATGTTACCTTTTTCAAAGTGAGAAAACTGTTATCAAAAAACAAGGATATTGGTATACCCTTAATATGGGAAGAAATCAAAATGAAGAAAGCACTAAGAACAATAACAGAGAAAGAGATAAGGGTATTCTTTGGAATTAAAAAAGGAGAGGTTCACAAAGCTCTCAAATAGTCTAAGTTCTTTGTGAACCTCACCCTCAGGTGAGTGATCACTTAACTCATATTATATTAAATTGTATTTGAAAGTCAAGGACTTGTAGTTGTATTAGGGATAGTAGATAGAAAAAAAGAGGGACTGACCCAATCAATCCCTACATCTGCTTGCATTATACAATATTTTATGTGTAAATCAACTGCTTATTTACTATAAGGGATTCCTATTAATTATCTCACATATCGTTATCCACGATTGACAACTTTTGCTGTAGCTATAAAAGATTTATGCACTTATTCCATGGTATAATGTATAGGAGAGGTATAGATAATTTTTTAATTTGTTTAAGTATGGGAAGGAAACCAAGGAATCATAGACAAAGATGGACTAAGAGAGATATAAATCAAATTGGGGTATTAGCAAGAAAAGGAGTTGATACTGATCATATTGCTAAAAAACTAGGAAGAACTTCATATGCGGTACAAACTAAAGCCTCAGTAGAGAATATTTCATTGATGCCAAAGGATAAGAAAAATGTTAAATAAGAGGATGAAGAAGGTTTAAATTTATATGTTATATCAATGTCTGAAGAGAAAGAATTTACTTGCCCATACTGTAATAATTCAACAACTTTAAGCGATAATTTCTTTATTGAAACAGGTATTGATTTAGATATCTCAAAACCCAAGAGATACAAATCGGAGACTTTTACCAATATAATAGCGATAACATGCCCAAATCCTAAATGTAAAGAGTTAACATTTGGAATCGAGCTTATTACAAGAGATAGTAAATATACATCACATACAAATGGGACTAGAGTATTCACCGGTTATGATACAGAGGTGGTGAAATCTTGGGATCTACTACCAGAGGCAAATATAAAGATATTTCCAAAATACATCCCAAAACCAATACTAAATGACTACAATGAAGCATGTCAAATTAAAAAACTAAGCCCAAAAGCTTCAGCTACTTTATCCAGAAGATGCTTACAAGGTATTATTCGTGATTTCTGGGAAGTAAGAAAGGACACTCTAAAAGAAGAAGTTAATGAGCTTGAGACACTTATTGATAATGACTTGTGGGTTGCAATTGATGATATAAGGAAGGTGGGGAATATCGGTGCCCACATGGAGAAAGATATAAACATGATAATTGATGTTGATCCTAAGGAAGCACAGATATTGATAGATCTTATAGAAATACTCTTAAATGAATGGTATGTTAAGAAACATGAAAAGGAAGCTAAGCTTTCACTACTCAGGAAGATATCAGAGAGCAAAGACAAAAAGAGAAAGAAAAAAAATGCCAAAACGTAAATCTAAAGGTTATAATAAGGATATTTAAGTTTAACAATCAGCCCAGTGGCCGAAACAACAAAAGAAGGCAGGCAAAACACTACATCCAAACTATTACCACCTAAACTCTTAGTGAAGGGGAAGAGGAGTAAAGAATGAAAGAAGATAAGATAAAAAAAAGAACCAAAGAGAATGCCGATAAAATCTATAAAATCCTTGAAATTAACTTTCACAAGTCAGAAGAGAGCGATAAGTGGCTGGTAGAAAATTACAACTCTACATCAAGGGATTTTAGTGAGAGACTCACTTGGTTAGCAGGAATTGGAATAGGTTTAATACCCCTAATCTTTGAGTATTTATACCCAGTTGGATGTAAACAGATTCTACTGATTACCACTATTCTAACACTTCTGTTGTTTTCAATTTTCATGGGAGGAATAGATTTCATACTTTCACTTAAATTCTGGGATAAGAGTGCAGGAAAAAATAAGAAACAAATAGACATTTGGTACAATGCAATGATTGATGCTCATGCTAACTATCCGGATGATGTAGGAAAGATATACTACCAAGCATTAAAAAGTGTTGAAAGTTTAGACTTAAATTCTAAAACAAAAGTTGCTGAAATATTTATCTGGTTTCAGATGCTTTTTAGTTTCTGTGCTATTTTCTTCCAAGTAGTCTACCTAATATTGAAAATATAGAGATGGATAATTATAAGAAAGTAAAACTTAGTGAGGTTGCTGAAATCAATATTAGACAAATTAACAAGAACTCCATTTTTGACAACATAATTTATATAGATATTGCTTCTGTAACCAAAGGAACTATTGATGAAACACAAAACATACAAACTTCAAAAGCACCAAGCCGAGCAAAGAGGTTGGTGAAAAAAAATGACATATTATACTCAACTGTTAGACCAAATCTAGAACATTATACCTTCATAAAAGATGATCTTCCTAACAATACAGTAGCATCTACGGGTTTTGCAGTTATCACACCAAATCAAGACTTAGTCGATCCGTACTATCTCTATTGCTTAATTACTCAGTCACAGTTCACACAATACCTATCACAAGTTGCAGAGCAAGCAGTTTCAACATACCCAACCGTATCACCAAATGTAATTGCAGATCTCGAACTCTCCCTCCCTCCCCTCTCCGAACAAAAAAGAATATCTAATATACTCTCTTCTTTTGATAATAAGATAGAACAATTAAAAAAAGAAAATAATATATTAGAAAATATAGCACAAACTATATTTAAGGAATGGTTTGTTAATTATAATTTTCCTAATAAAGATGGTAAACCATATAAGGATAGTGGAGGTAAGATGATAGATAGTGAATTAGGATTAATTCCTGAGGGATGGAGAGTTGGGAAGTTGGGGGAGGTGCTGGAATTAAAATCAGGATATCCTTTTAGTAGTAAGGACTATGCAGAAAAAAGCAGTCAGCAGATAATTAGAATAAGCGATGTGAAGGGAAAAGGAATTATAGACTCAAATAAAGCATTTTATATTTCCAATAATGCAATTCAAGATTCTAGAGCTAAAGACTTTATTCTCTCACAAGGAGATATCCTCATATCAATGTCTGGGAGTATAGGAAGAATTGGGATTGTACCAAAAATAATACATAATACTCTTTATCTAAATCAAAGAGTAGGGAAATTATTCTTTAAAAAACCATTATTTCGAAATTATTTACATTCCTTACTATTATCAAATAATCTTGAAGAGAAGATATCATCTATGGGGTATGGAAGTGTACAACAAAATATTAATTCAAAGCAGATTCACGAAATCCCCTTTGTAATTCCATCAACTGATTCGCTTCAGAATTTTAATGAGAAATTTACAGCTCTTATTAACAAACATACCTCAAATTATGAAGAAACAGGACAATTGGCATTAATGAAAGAATTATTACTTAATAAATTATTAAAATGAAGACCATACTTGACCTTGAAAGTACCGATGCTAAAAAGTTTTTTCTAGAAGGAAACTCTTACTGTACATTTAATCTCCCTCCTTATATCTGTTTTGAAGACTTATTAAAAAATCTTTCTCGAACTCTAGAGGGAAAAGATTTAAGGTCTTATTATCGTAAGAGTCAAGATCCTAAGAGTTACGAGGATGTAAATTATCATCTATTTAACAATAAAGATGGACGATATTCATGGCGTCATTTACAACTTATGCATCCTGCTATTTATGTTTTCTTGGTACATACAATAACCGAAGAGACCAATTGGACACTAATAAAGGGTTCGCTTAAGCAATCAAAATTGGTTGAATGCACGAGTATTCCTGTTATATCTCAAAATAAACAAAGCAATAAAGCAACACAAATAGAAAATTGGCTTGAGAAGATTGAAAAAAGAACAATGACACTAAGTCTTGAATATGATTATCTTTATCAAACTGATCTAGTTGACTGTTATGGTTCAATATATACCCATAGTCTCGTTTGGGCCTTGCATGGAAAACCTCTTTCAAAGAAAAGAAGAGGTGATTGTTCTTTAGTTGGCAATGCAATAGACAGGCTTTTACAGAGTATGTCAAATGGACAGACAAATGGAATACCACAAGGCAGTGTTCTTTCCGACCTTTTATCCGAGATAGTTTTGTCATACACAGACAGACTAATTACTGAGGAGTTATTAAAAATAAAGCTTAAAGATTTTCAAATTTTAAGGTATCGAGATGATTACAAAATCTTTGTTAACAATCCAGAAACCGCAGAGACTATTATAAAAATAATCTCTGAATTTATGATGAGTCTTGGTCTAAAAGTAAACGATGCGAAAACCTCATCCAGCGACAACATTCTTTTGGCTGCACTAAAACCTGACAAACTCCATTGGATTGTGAAGAAATCTTCTAGTAAGAATCTCCTAGAACAAATACAAATTCTTCATGTCTTAGCAGAAAAATACCCACATTCAGGATCCTTAGAAAAAGAATTAAGAGAATACTTTAAACTATTAGATTCTGGTTGTAATATTTATTCTTCTGAAACAATCGTTAGTTATATAATTGACATTATATCTAAAAATCCAAGAACTTATCCTGTTGGGTCTGGAATCCTTAGTAGATTATTGAGTAATTTTAATTTGAGCACAAAGAAAAAAATCTGGGCAAAAGTAAAAAAGAAACTCTCAAAAGTACCTAATACTGCATATCTTGACATTTGGCTCCAAAGAATTACTCTAAAATTTGACAAAAAAACAAATCCTTCCGATTTAATTTGCCAAAAAGTTCTTGGGGAAGATGTACATATTTGGAATTCTGATTGGTTAAAAGGCAAACTAGAAAAGATTATGAAAACGACTCCGATCATTGATCTTGACATCTTGGAGAATCTGGATGAGGTGATGACAAGTAAAGAAATTGAATTGTTCAGACCTCCATATGAATGATAGCCTAAAGGAATTATAAAAAGGGAATTCAATATTATTATTTATAGACAATAGTCAAACAAAACAATTAATACAAGAAGAAACTCCTTTCTTTAAGAATATAAATCATATAGAATCTATAAGACACTAAATGACCGAATCCCAATTAGAAAACAATATAATAGAAACATTAGAAACAGAAGGATATAAACACATCTATGGACCAGATATAGATCCTGAATCACCTAATCCTGAAAGAAATACATATGAAGAAGTAGTATTAGTAGAAAGGTTAAGAAAAAATCTCTACAACCTTAATCCAAATATACCCACCGATGTAATAGAAGATGTAATAAAGAAAATAGTAAATATACATACCATAGATCAAACCTTTAATAACGAAACCTTCCATAAATACCTTGTAGATGGGATATCAGTCGAATATCTAAAAGATGGACAAATGATAGGAGGAACAGTCACATTAGTAGATTTTGATAACCCCTCTAACAATGAATATATATCTGTAAACCAGTATGTTGTTGTAAATAATAATATAAATAAAAGACCAGACATAATACTTTTTGTTAATGGACTCCCCTTAGTAAGTATAGAACTTAAAAACCCAACAGATCAAAATGCTACCCTACTCTCTGCATACAATCAATTCCAAACATACAAAACATATATACCACAACTCTATGACTACAATGCTCTCCTTGTCATATCAGATGGAATAGATACCAAATATGGTTCATTAACTGCACCGTGGACAAGATTTATGACATGGAAAACAAAAGATGGACTTAAAGAAGACTCTAATACAGAACCACAAATAAATACATTGATAAAAGGATTACTTAAACCAGAAAAACTATTAGAAATAATAAGAGACTTCACTGTATTTGAAAAAGAAGAAAAATTTGATGAAGATACAGGACTAAAAAGAATAGAAACAAGTAAAAAGATAGCAGGATATCACCAATACTACGCTGTTAAGAAAGCACTACAATCTACAATAAAAGCAGCACAAGAATATGGAGATGGAAAAGCAGGAGTAATGTGGCACACACAAGGATCTGGTAAATCTCTCTCCATGGTATTCTTTACAGGAAAAATCGTAAGAGAACTAAGTAACCCCACAGTCGTAGTTATAACAGATAGAAATGACTTAGATGATCAACTCTTTGGAACCTTTGTTGGCTCTAAACAAATCCTAAGACAAGAACCTATACAAGCAGAATCGCGAAGGAACCTAAGAGAGTTACTCAACACTACATCAGGAGGAATAATATTTACAACAATACAGAAATTCTCTCCCCTTGATGATGAAGATACATATCCTCTACTCTCAAACAGGAGAAACATAGTGGTAATCGCAGATGAAGCACACAGGTCACAATACGGTTTTGGTGCCAAAGTAAGATATATTAAAGATGAAGAAGGAAAAGAGATATCTACAAAGACAGTATATGGAAATGCTAAATACCTAAGAGATGCTCTACCTAATGCCTCATTTATCGGTTTTACAGGCACACCAATTGACTTTGATGATAGGTCTACACCAAGAGTTTTTGGAGATTACATAGATATCTATGACATATCACAAGCTGTAGATGATGGAGCTACTGTAAGAATCTACTATGAGAGTAGACTGGCACAGATTCACTTAAAGGAAGAATACAAAAAAGAACTAGATGACATAATTGATGAATACACAGAAACAGAAACACCCTCTGAAGCAGAAGAAGCAAAAATAAAGTGGACAAAACTAGAATCAATTGTTGGACATAAATCTAGATTAGAAGATGTTGCAAAAGATATTGTTAATCATTTTGAATCAAGAGAAGAAGTCTTTAATGGTAAAGCAATAGTAGTCTGTATGAGTAGAAGAATTGCTATTGAGATGTACAAAGAGATAACAAAACTAAAACCTAATTGGCACAGTGACAGTTTAAATGAAGGAGATATTAAAGTTGTAATGACTAGTTCTTCTACAGACCCATTAGATTGGCAACCACACAGTACTAACAAATTACAACGTAAGATTCTTGCACAAAGATTTAAAGACCCAGAAGACCCATTCAAGATTGTTATCGTAAGAGATATGTGGTTAACAGGCTTTGATGTACCCTGTGCTACTACAATGTATGTAGACAAACCTATGAAAGGACATACCCTAATGCAAGCTATTGCTAGAGTTAACAGGGTATACAAAGAGAAGCAAGGAGGCCTTATTGTTGACTATATCGGAATGGCTACAGAATTGAAACAAGCCTTAGCAGTATATTCTTCCAGTGGAGGAAAGGGGAAACCCACACTCGATATAAATGAGGCTGTAAGTGTAATGAAAGAGAAATATGAGATTGTACAAAATCTCCTCTGGGGATTTGATTACAAAAGATATTTCTCTGCAGATATTAATGAAAAATTAACAATTCTTTTAGAAACACAAGAATTTATACTAGGGAAAGACAAAGAAAAAGGCAAAGAGGAATTTATTAAATACGTAACAGAACTCTCTAAAGCATTTGCTCTAGTAGTACCACAACCAGAAGCTATGAAAATTAAAGAAGAAGTTGGCTTCTTTCAAGCCGTAAAGGCAAGATTAGTAAAATATACAATTGGAGAGAGAGAAAAAAGTGAGAAAGATATTGATACTGCCATAAGACAGATTATAGATAAAGCAGTAGTATCAGAAGGAGTTATTGATATTTACAAAGAAGCAGGGATAGAGAAACCTGAAATTTCTATTCTCTCAGATGAATTCTTAGAAGAAGTCAAAAACATGAAGTTAAAAAACTTGTCATTAGAACTCCTTAAAAAACTTCTTAATGATGAAATAAGAGTACGATCTAAAACAAATATTGTGCAGAGCAAAAAATTATCACAGATGCTACAAGATACTATTAGAAGATATCAAGCAAATATTCTTACCACAGTACAGGTAATTGATGAATTGATAAATATAGCAAAAGGTTTGAAAAAAGAAGATGAGAATTTAGAATCATTAGGGCTTTCAATTGAAGAAGTAGCCTTTTATGATGCCCTGGCAAGTAATCAGAGTGCAAAAGATGTTCTGGGTGATAAAGTCCTTAAAGAGATAGCTCAAGATCTATTAAAAAAGATTAAAGCAAATACGTCTGTAGACTGGACTATAAGGGAATCTGTAAAAGCAAAATTAAGGATATTAGTAAAGAGGACTTTAAGAAAGTATAATTATCCACCTGACAAACAGAAAAGTGCTACTGAAATGGTACTAAAACAAGCAGAGCTCTTCACAGAGAATACTGTTAACTAAATTCCTTTGTTTTTAATGTTTTTATATCCTAAAACTTGATATAATCAGAAATATTGAGTTTTTAACTCAATTTATTCGTTCATTTAAAACCAACTAGAATTAGAATGGAGGCATGGATTGTACTATAAAAAAGCAGTACGAAAAAGAGATGTCGTATGCCAAAATTGTGGCATACAAGAAGAAAACGAAGAAAACCCATTCACCATTCACCATATACAACCTCGTTGTTATGGTGGTACTAATTCCCCTAATAACCTAATACTCTTGTGTACTAAGTGTCACAGAAACCTACACAAAACACAAGGTTATCCTATAAAAAGAAAAAGAGAAGGCGGTAGAAGAAAAAAGAGAAAAAGGAGAAGAAGAAAGGAATAGTTGGTAAAGGGGGGACATACTAAGTCTAACGGGTTTACCGTTGTCAATTTGAGTATACCCCCCTTTTCAAACCCAAAACTTAAAAGAGAATTATTTGATATTATGAAAAGTATGGAGATTAAAATAAAGAGATTTGATAAAGAATTACCATTACCAGAGTACAAAAGTAAAGGAGCTGTAGCCCTAGATCTCTACTCTAGAGAAGACACAAGCATTGAACCAGGAGAAGTTAAATTAATACCCCTTAATGTAGCAATAGAGATCCCTAAAGGATATTTTGTATTAGTAGCAAACAGAAGCTCTACATTTAAATTAGGAATAACCTGTGTAAACGGTATAGGAGTTGGAGATTATGATTACTGTGGAGATAATGATGAATACATGTTCCCTGCCTTAAATTATACAAAAGAGAAAGTTACAATAGAGAGAGGAACTAGATGTTGTCAAATTTTAATACCCCCTGTTGCTAATGTTCTTGTTAAAGAAGTTGAAAAATTATCAAATAAAGACAGAGGAGGATTCGGTACTACAGGGAAGAAATAATAATCCTTCTGTTAATACTTATAGAGTAAGGTAACACAAACCTAAATCCCTCAGTTAATCTATATTTAATACCTCCATAATAGAATATGTGTATGGAGAAAATAATTGTAAAAGAAATAGATATTGAAATACTTTCAAAAGAAAATACTGACTATATTTCACTAACAAGTATTGCTAAGTACAAAAATCAAAAAAGATCTGATGACATTATTAAGAATTGGCTTAGAAACAGAAGTACTCTTGAATACTTAGGCCTTTGGGAGAAAATAAATAACCCAGATTTTAAACCCGTCGAATTCGACGGGTTTAAACATCAATCTGGATTAAATACATTTGTGCTAACTCCTAAACAGTGGATAAAAGGAGCAAATGCAATAGGAATAATATCAAGATCAGGAAGATATGGAGGTACATATGCACACAAGGACATAGCTTTCGAATTTGCCTCTTGGATATCTCCTGAGTTTAAACTATATCTAATCAAGGAGTTTGAGAGACTTAAAGAAGAGGAAAATATTAGACTATCCCTTGATTGGAATCTATCTAGGACACTATCTAAAATTAATTACAGAATACATACCAACTCCATTAAAGAGAATCTCATACCTGAAGACCTAACTGAAAAAGAGATATTAATCACATATGCTACAGAAGCAGACATATTAAATATGGCTCTGTTTAACATTACTGCCAATGAATGGAGGAAGATAAACAAAGATAAGAAAGGAAATATGAGAGATTATGCTGATATTAGGCAATTAATATGTTTATCTAATTTAGAAAGTATCAATGCAGAGTTAATCAGAGATGGTCTAAAACAGCAAGATAGATTAAAGAAATTGAATAGGATTGCAATATATCAAATGACTTCTCTTACTAAACAAGATATTAAGAGGTTAGAAACAAACTAACATAACCTATAGAGAGATTCAAAAACTATCATACTCATCAAAACAATTGAATCTCTATACATACTTTGATATACTCCATAACTAATTCTATCGGACATACTAATGAGTAATATAGAGAGAGAAAATAATCAAGAAGGAGATAATATAAGAGAAAGCAACGCCTCTAATGGTCTTATGCACCTAACATGTATAATGAATAGGGATGCATATACCCGGTATGAATACACCCAAGAAGAAGAAACAGAGAGAATATATTACTCTGATTTAACAGAAGCACGTAATCTAAGAGGACTCTCTTCTGCTAAATTTGATTCTGTTATTGTATCTAAAAACTTCCTTATGCTTCTTACTAAGAATGATTTACTTCTAAAAGAAGAAGATATTCTTAATATAGCAGATATGTATAACACATATAAAGATGATAAAACTTCCTCCATTGCCACCTGTTTTAAATTCCCATATAAATCTCCTAATCTAGAAAAAAATGTAACTGTAAGACTATACCCTCACGGATATGAAGGACTAAAGGAGGAGAATAATAGAAGCTTCGGTTTCCAAGATATTGCACTAGAGATACTACTAGCTGAACAAGCACAGATAAATATGGATAGGCGATTTAGAATATCTGAATAATATTCAATACATTAACTATACTCTAACTCTCCCTCTTAACCTCTTCTCTAAGTTCTCTCTCATCGATATACCTGCCATTTCAATATTAGGAGATGCATACATTACTGAAAACTTACTACTATTCAGTTCTACCTCCTCTTTTAAATCCTTTAGAGAAATCTCTGATAATCACTATTCTTCTCACC
>JAAZIL010000077.1 GCA_012800885.1 Candidatus Dojkabacteria bacterium | reverse complement strand
CTGCAATACAGAAGGCTAATTTAATTAAGGTTGAAAGCTCAGAAGAACTATTCGATATGATTAAAGTTGTATCTGGTAAAAAGATACCCTCCGGAAAAGGGGTTGGCATAGTTACTAATGCTGGAGGTCCAGGGATAATGGCCACAGATTTTACTGAGATATTTAATCTTGAAGTAGCTAATATTGGAGAGAAAACAAGAGAGAAATTAAAAAATTATCTCCCACTGCAATCTAATATTAATAACCCTGTCGATATATTAGGAGATGCTCTTCTGGATAGATATGAATATACAATTAAGACACTTCTTGAAGAGAAGGCAGTTCACTCTCTGGTTGTAATTCTTACACCTCAATTAATAACAGATATTGTTGGAGTGGCAAAGTGTATAGTTGATATCCAGAAACAAACTTCTAAGCCGATTTTTTCCTGTTTCCTAGGAGGTAGTGATATTGAAGATGGTAATAGGGTATTAAGGGCTTACGGTCTCTATGTATCAAATAATATAGAGGATACCGTTAAGCTAATCAGTAAAGTAACTAATTATTCTCTTAATAGAGAGAATAGAGAGATAAGAAAAACTCATGATTTAATTGGGAAATCACGATACAGAAAGGATATTGAAAAAGAGATTAAAGATGAAGTTACTATCCTATCAGATCATATAACGGAAGGCATTGCACAACAGATGGGGATACCTCTACCTAAACAGATTATAACTCCCAATATTAATGAAGCTATTGAATTTGCTTCTCCTATTTTCCCAGTAGTAATCAAAGCTACTTCAAAAGATCTAGCTCATAAAACAGACTTTAAAGGAGTCTTTTTAGATATTAGAACAATATCAGAATTAGAAGAGAAGTTTGAGATTTTAAAAACCAATATTCAGAAAGCAATAGGTATTAAAACACCTGATATCTTGCTTCAAGAAATGATAGAACCTAAAATAGAGTTCTTTGTTGGTGCTAATAGAGAAGGGGATATTGATATATATGAAAAAGATGGATTAGGTTTCGGTCATCTACTAGCTATTGGAGAGGGAGGAATATATACCGAGGTGCATAGTGATATACAACATATCTTAGTACCTGAGACTATTGAGAATATTAATATTAAACTAGATCAAACAAAGGTTGCAAAAATTATAGATGGATACAGAGGTAAGCCGAGGTTAGCTAAAGAGAAAATAGTTGAAATTATAGATAAAGTGCAAAGAATGCTTGTTACATATCCACAAATTTATAGCTTAGATATAAACCCTATTATTGTTACAGAGAGTAGGGCAATAGTTGTAGATATAAAGATATATATTAAGAAATAGAGACCTCTTTATTATTTAACACCCTTCTTCCTAGCAGAGCATGCATCTATAAAACCTATAAACAGAGGATGAGGATGTAAAAATCTAGTCTTAAGCTCAGGTTGATACTGTGTACCGATAAAGAAAGGATGAAGTTTTTGATCTAACTCTACAGCCTCAACTAGAGTCTCCTCAGGGTTAGTTCCAGATATAATTAACCCTGCTTTCTCTACAACATCAAGATATTCATTATTAAATTCATACATATGTCTATGTCTCTCCATTATAGTAGGGTAAGTACTAAATAGATTATTACCATATTTAGTATAGAGATTATCAAGTAGGGTAGAATTTTTTACCTTACAGGGCCAAGCACCGAGTCTTACACCATCTTTGTATTTACCTCCATTGTATTTTATCTCTTTATCAAGTACTTGATGTATTACAAAGTTTTGAGATTTTTTATCTAATTCCTGAGATGTAGCATCTCTAATTTCTAATACATTCTTACAAAACTCTATAACTGCAATTTGCATTCCATAACCTAAGCCTAGAAAAGGGATTTTGTTCTCTCTTGCTAATTGGATAGCTTTCATCTTACCTAATACTCCTTTAGCACCCCAACCTTGTGGAATAATTAACCCATCTAATTTAAGAATTTTCTCTTGGATTAACTTTTTCCTATTAACTTCCTCTGCTGTAATCCACTGTATATTCGGTTGAAAACCTTTCTCCCAACAAGCATGATTAATTGCTTCAATAACTGATACATATGAATCTTTTAAGTCAAAATCACCACTTTTGTGATCTTTAGCAACTACACCGATATTCAGAGCTTTAGTAGACTTCTTCATTTTATTAACCTTCTTTTCCCATACTTTAAGTAAATCAGTAGGCTTTGGTTTCAAGTTTAAAGTCTTTAAAATATTCTTACCTATATCTGCTTTTTGAAAATTAAGAGGTATTTCATATATACACTTAGTATCTGGTGCAGAGATAATATGCTCAGGTTTAACAAAACAGTATCTTGAGAGTTTCTCTCTACGAATATCATCTATACCAGCCTTAGATCTCGCTATAAGAAATTCTGGACATATTCCACTAGAATTAAGTAATTTAGTTGAGATCTGAACTGTTTTACTCTTCATCTCTCCTAAAGCACTCGGTACCGGTAAGTAAGATACATGTATATGAATCACATCACTAGGGTTGTACACTTTCATAATCTTATTAGCCTCGAGAAACAGACTATTACCAATCTCTCCAACAGTTCCTCCAATTTCAACAATTGTTATATCTGCATCAGAGTCTTTTGCTACCTTTTTTATCCAATTAATAATAACTTCAGGAACATGATAATCTAAACTAACCCATTTACCATCATATGCAAGAGAGCGTTCATCTTGTATCACCCTCTCCAGTACAGCACCACAACTCATAGAGTTAGGTCTAGAGAATGATTCATTAACAAACCTCTCATAGCTCCCTATATCCATATCTGTCTCAAAGCCATCTTCTAGAACAAAAGTCTCTCCATGTTCTAAAGGATTCATAGTACCAGCATCCACATTTAAATAAGGATCTGTTTTAATCATTGAGACTTTAAATCCATAGGATTTAAGAATGAAAGCAATTGAAGCAGCAGAGATACCTTTACCTATTCCTGATATAACACCGCCAGAGATGAAAATATACTTAGACATAGAGAAGTAGAAGTTAGGTTATTGATTAGCTTATCCTCTTGAATAGGAGATGTCAACTTTTTAGCGTTTTTTAAACTCTCTACTGAAATCTATCCCATCAGCATGTACTTTTTTACCTGCTCTACCTAAATCTTTCTCATATCGAGAAGCATAAGTTCTATACTTCTCTACACGCTTAATTCTCTCTTTAAGCGGATAACTATAATCAATACAAGGCCCATTTACACAACCTCCTTTACAGGAGAGCATATCTAAGAACCTGTATTTCTTGTAATAACCATCTTTAAAATTATCAAAGATATTAATGATATTCTCCATTCCATCAGTAACAAGTATATCTCTTTTATTTAATATCTTCTTGTACTGTAAAGTAGAAGAGAGTCCACCAGAGAGAGGATATATTTTTGTATAATCATTGTACAGTTTATCAAAAGTCTTTTGATATTTTGAATCTTCAATCTCCTCTGGTATCTTGTGTTTTAAAAATAGATCATTTAATTCTTTAAATGTTAAAACTTCATCAACTATACCTATATCATCTCTCTCCATTTTTTTAGTTATACAAGGCCCAATAAATACAGTTTTGTAACCTGGATAGTGCTTCTTAACAATTAAGCCCATACAACCCATAGGAGAGTGTATAGGCACCAAATTAGGGATTAGATGAGGATATTTACCCTTAATTATATTTACAACAGTTGGACAAGGAGATGCTATCCATGTTCTATCCTTCTTCTCTTTAAGTATTGCATAGTAGTTTATATTAGTCATTTTAGCACCAAAAGTAATTTCTAAAACTTTCTGGAACCCTAATGCTCTAATTCTGTAAACAATAGATGGATAATCATACATTGATACAAAAGAAGGGGCTAACATACAGAGATATTTCTCACCTTTTAAAAACTCCATATACTATAATAG
>JAAZIL010000076.1 GCA_012800885.1 Candidatus Dojkabacteria bacterium | reverse complement strand
TTGAACAACCTTACAGTAAAAATATTACTCACCTTGACAAAAGGATAGATTACAGATGGATTGATTTAAGATCTGAGAGAAATCAATTAATGATGAAAGTATCTACAGAGGTAACAGAAGGATTAAGAGATTATGTACTAAAAAACAGCTTCATTGAGATTCACCCTCCTAGTATCCTTAGCACTGCTAGTGAAGGAGGGGCAGATGTTTTTGAAGTTAAGTATTTCAATAGGAAAGCTTACCTTGCACAATCTCCTCAGCTACACAAACAGATGGGTATAGCTGCTGATCTGGAAAGAGTCTTTAGTACAAGTCCAGCGTTCAGAGCAGAGTTATCATTCACCACAAGACACTTAACAGAGTACACTAGTTTTGATGTAGAGATAGGATATATAGATTCTTTTAAAGAACTCTGCCATTTAGAGCAAGAGATGATAAAGTATGTACTCAAACAGATAAAAGAGAAATACGGAGAGGATATTAAAAGAGTATTCGGCATAGATATTAACATCCCTCAAAAGGATTTCGAATATATCAGTGTAGAAGAGATAAAGGAGAAACTTGCAAAAGAAAAAATCCCTAGTAAAAGTGATGGTGACTTCTCACCAGAGGAGGAGAGAGCTTTATCTGATATTATCCTAAAGGAAACAGGTAGTGAATTTGTTTTTGTGTATAACTATCCACACAGATCAAGAGCTTTCTATCATATGAAAGATGAAAAAAATCCTGAAATTGCACTCGGTTATGACCTGTACTGGAAAGGTGTAGAGATTACCACTGGTTCACAGAGAGAACACAGACTAGAGCAATTAAAAGAGAATGCGAAAGAGAGAAAAATACCCTTAGATTCACTACAGGAGTACTTCGAGTACTTTGAATATGGATGTCCGCCACACGGAGGGTTTGCATTAGGCACTGAGAGGTTTCTAATGAAGCTTCTAGGATTTAGTAGTGTGCTTGAAACAGCATATCTTGCGAATACTCCCAACAGATTAGGTAAACTATTGAGAAAAGCACCTAAGAAGAATATCTCCACTCCTTAACCAAAAACTGTATATTATCTTTCCCATTCCATGAGTTGATACCTACGCTTCCTACTACATCAATTATCTCATCCTCAGAGAGAGTCTGCGTATCTTCATCACAGTTAAAAAGTAGAAGTGTAATTAAATCTATACTATCTCCTTTGCACTGTAATTTCATATGATTACCTAATTTACCCATAATCTGTTTTTTAAATATTACTAACTCTCCCAATGCAATTAAAGGTTTACCATTTCCATAACCGAAAGGTTCTAATCTCTCTATTTCATTAACAAGCTCTCTATTTATTCTTTTACTATTTAATAGTAAATCTACTTTTAAATTCCTAGTTAATACTTTGTCAGTAAGCTCCTTCTCTGCTATTTCATGAATACACTCACTAAATTCTGCTTCATTATCTTTCTTTACACTAAAACCTGCAGCCAGTTCATGACCACCATATCTTTCTAAATACTGCTCACATCTAGATAATGCTTCGGTGATATTAAACCCTGAGATACTCCTTGCAGATCCTTTTATCCCACCACTTGTCCTAGTTCCAACTAGAACTGGCCTATGATATCTCTCAGAGAGTCTACCAGCTATTAACCCAACTATACCTTCATGCCAATCATCATTTACAACAAAGAGTAATTTCTCTTTACTTTTTTCCACAATTTCATTAGCTTCTTCTAAACCCTGTTGAGTCATATACTGTCTCTGTATATTAGTTTCATTAAGAACCTCTGCTATTCTTCTACATACCTCTTTTTTATCACTGACTAAAAGTTTTACTCCATCCAGAGGAGACCCTATCCTTCCAACGGCATTAATCCTTGGCCCAAGAATATATCCTAAGTGATAGCTATCTATCTTGTCCTGCCCAATACCAGAGACTTTAATTAGTTGACTTAATCCTAACCTATTACCTTTTTGAATCTGTCTTAACCCCTCTTTTACAACAACCCTATTTACATTTAACAGAGGCATTAGATCAGTAACAGTTGCTAATGCTACTAAATCTAATCCTCTTGTATCTCTATCTATACTATTATCAATACCTAAATCTTTTTTAATAGCTTGAATAAGTAAGAACGCAACAAAAGTACCACAAACCTCAGTATATGGATACTCTTTTTTAGGAAACATTGGATGTACCAGTGGATACTCCAGAGAATCACCCAAATCTTCAGGTAGCTGATGATGATCCGTTATTACAAAATCTAAACCCTTCTTCTGCTTATACCTATCTATTAACTCCTTATCTCTCACGCCACAATCTACAGAGATGACTAAACTAGCTCCAAGAGATAGCACATCATCCAGTGAAGATTCTGTTAAGCCATACCCCTGCTCTATCCTTGCAGGAATATATGGGACTACATCAACCTCTCTATTCAAGTGTTTCTTGACTTCTCTAAAGAGAAATTCCCATAAAATGCTAATACCACAGATACCATCAGCGTCATAGTCTCCGTGTATTACTATTTTCTCCCCCTTCTTAATAGCTTCTACTATCCTCTCTGAGGCTTTTTTACTATCATGCAATTTTTCAGAAGAGGGGATATTATCTAAGGAGAAATCTAAGAACTCCTTCTCATCTATACCTCTCTGCCCAAGTAGGTATTTAACGACATCCTCTCCTGTCTCTTTACTAGGTAGTACCCAATTACTTTTACTCTGTAGTGTCATCTTTACTAAATTGTACAATTAAATCCCAAGAATAGCCCTTTCTTAACAGGTAATTAACCATCTGTTGATTATCAATACTAAATTTCTGGTTCCTAAATCTCTTCTCAAAACTCCTTCTTAGTATCTCATACTCACTCTCTATTAACTCATTACACACCCTCTGGGCAAGTTCTCTATCTACGCCTTTAGATAGTAATTCTTGGATTAGTATACTCTTCCCTCTAGGCTTGTTTCTAATTCTACTTGATACAAAACTTCTAGCATACTCTTCATCATTAATATATTTATACTCTTTTAATCTGTTAACAATACTATTAAAGAGATTCTCCCACTCTATATCTAAATCATCCTTAAACCAAACATTCTTCTTCTTGTATCTAAGATTCCTTAAGTATCTATACACTTGTAATTCAGTCTTAGGGCTACGAGAGAGATAGTTCATAACTCTTGTTAAGAATCTATCCTCTAAATCCTTTTTTACAATCCTACCTAATACTTTCTCACTAATCTCTAATCCTTCATAGAGATTCTCACTAGCTAATGTATCCAAGGATATACCGAGAAAAAACAGATTATCTACATAGAGATTCACTCTGTTTGGATCTTTTTTTTGATACTCAATCTTTGTTACAACCATCTACTTTATTTTAGCACGTGTAGCTTTCTCTATCTCTTTACAAAGCTTCCCATCTTCTTTAAGTAGTGCTACTGTAGCATCTTTCCCTTGTGCTAACTGTTTATCTCCATATCTAAACCAAGCACCAGCCTTCTGTACAATCCCTTGTGATACGGCTGCATCTAAGATGCTACTCTCTTTATCTATACCTAAGGGGTATATCATATCAAAAGAAGCCTCTTTAAATGGTGGAGCCAACTTATTCTTAACAACCTTTACAACCCTTGTATGACCTACTAGATTACCATCTCTCATTATCTTATCTCTCTGTCTAATATCCATCCTCACAGAAGCATAAAATTTAAGAGCGTTACCACCGGTAGTTGTTTCAGGATTACCAAACATTATCCCTATCTTCATTCTTAACTGATTAAGAAATATTATTGTGGTACCTGTCTTACCTGCAATAGCAGTAAGTTTTCTTAAAGCTTGTGACATCAATCTGGCTTGTAGACCCATATGACTATCACCCATCTCTCCCTCTATTTCTGCCCTAGGGGTTAGAGCTGCTACTGAGTCTACTACAATTACTCCAAATGCAGCAGACCTTACTAAAGTTTCTAAAATCTCTAATGCTTGTTCTCCAAAATCAGGTTGAGATATATACATATCATCTATATTTAACCCTATATTCTTTGCATATACAGGATCAAAAGCATGTTCTGCATCGATAAAAGCTACTGCCTCTCCTAACCTCTGTGCTTCGGTAACAATATGTATCGCTAAGGTTGTTTTACCTGAAGCCTCAGGACCATAGATCTCAATAATCCTTCCTCGAGGGACTCCTCCTATACCCAACGCTATATCCAGAGAGAGTGCTCCTGTAGGAATTACTTCTATATCTATTTTCTCCTTACTACCCAATTTCATTATTGAGCCTTTCCCAAACTGCTTCTCTATCTGAGTAATAGCTGAATCTATCGCCTTACTTTTTCCACTTGCAACAGTACCACTACTCTTCTTCACAACCTTTGTAGGTGACATATTTGTAATCTATTAATTTAATATGTAATAAGGATATCAAAGAGTAACACCATAGTCAAAAAAATACGTTTCTAGTAATGAAATCTACACTATTATGTAAGAAGATAAATTCTCAATAAAGGCATTTCTTAACCCCTCATCCTCTCTAATATATCTTGCAATCTCTAATTGAACAGAAGGTACTCTTAACTTAGCAGCTACATACTCTCCTAATTCTTCTTGATTATCTTCCTCAAATCTAAATATGCATGCATTAATCCCTTTTAGTTTACCTTTGTTAACTGCTTTAACTACAGCATTAGCCAGGTTAATAGAGTTAAAAAACTTTGATTGATAGTAAACTCCTAAATCATATCTATGAATATCGTTCAACCCATGAATATCGATAAATTTAATTATCTTGTTACTTTTTACCACCTTAGTAATCTCTTCTTTGTATGGATTATCCTCTAGCTTGTGATAGTTAGCATCAAAAGATGTCTCATCTGTTTGTACAATACCCCAACACCCTGTATTTGCACATACCTCCATTACGATTGTATCAGTATATTGTTCCCCCCATTTGTATGAAAGTGTAAGAGACGGTCTCCTGTGAGGGAGAGCATGAGGTGCTGACAGAAGAACCGGTACTGTCCCTTTAATCACTCTAAAAACACTCTTTCCCATATATATAGGTTATCATAGTTTAATATATTTTTACATAGTAGATATTGTATCTGAGTATAAATAGTTGTATGCTAGTATCAATAATTTCACTTTAAAAACATATGAATAGAATAAAGTCACTACTTCTACCAATAGTACTATCTGTTTTCCTCTTTCCTCTTATGCCTATACACGCCCAATATGATTTAGAAGAGGTAGATGAGATAGAACAAGAGGAATCCTATCCAATAAATGAAGAAGATACAGAGTGGGATCTTGATTGGAGAGAGGATGCTAATGACCTTTTGAGAGATTATGAAGTAGGAGGAGATTTTGATTTAGAGAAAATAGATATTGATGATGCATATATGGAGAAATTAACACCTCTTGCAAAAGGACTTGCAGTCTTAGGAGTCGGTATCTGGCTATTTATCATAGGACTTGCAATTGCAGTATATATCTTCTCTGCACTAGCTCTAAGTAAAATAGGGAAAGAAATGAGCTACTCTAATCCTTGGTTCGCATGGCTACCTATACTAAGCACCATAATGCTATTCCAACTCGGTGAACAGAACCCTCTCTTAATACTTCTTACCCTTATCCCTGCTATCGGCCCATTCTTAGTAGGAGTATTTAGTATCATCTCCTTTATGAAGATAACAGAGAAAAGAGGATATGATAAACTGCTTGCACTAATAGTATTAACAGGAATAGGTACGTACATATTACTCTACCTTCTTGCATGGAAGCCTAAGAATACTTCCTCACAACCAGAGGTGATTAAGCCAGCTATAGAAGGATAATATATTGAAGAATTACATATTAAAGAGAGAGATTAATCTCTCTCTTTTTCACTCTCTCCTAGAAGACTCTGCTGTTCAATTGTTTGACCACCCTCCAACTTAACTAAATCCATTCTCCTTTTTAATTGATTTACCCTAGTCGTACTCACAGTAGTATACTGTTTCTGTAATTGATCTATTCTAGTTCCAACCTTATCAAACTCTTCACTAAACTTATCAAACTCTTTCTCTACTGCCTGAACATGCCCTACTATCTTAAATATATTCTCCTGTACTCTGAAATTTTCATATGCTTGCTTAATCATTCTTAATATAGCTGTGAAGCTAAAAGGACCTGCTAATACTACCTTCTTTGACATAGCATCTTGCCATGCATCTGGCATCTTGTCATAGATAAAT
>JAAZIL010000075.1 GCA_012800885.1 Candidatus Dojkabacteria bacterium | reverse complement strand
TTTGTACAGAATTGCTCTTCCCATTGCTACACTAACATTTGCGATAACATCTTCAAGAAATCTCATATCATCAACAGTAAAAGAGTCTCTATTTTTCTTGTTTCCAACTACTATGATCCCATTCAGTTGAACCTTTCTATTCAAAGGTAAAATAGCAGAGATACCTTCTTTCTCCATACATTTAACAATCCTTGATAACCTATCTCTCCTATTCCAATCTTCACCTATTTTCCCTCTCTTTATCTCATCAAGTAACAGAACTGGATCTTCTCCTAACTCTTTCCAATATTGAACAACCTGTAACAGATCTCTTATCCCATTTAACTCAAAACCTGAAATCTTTTTATAGAGTATCTTTGTATTAACTTTATCAAATAGTAGTATCCCAACTTTTTCTAAATCAAAGTATCTTTTAAGTACATTTACAGCATAAATTGCTATCTTGTCTACATCTAATTCAGAACTTATAGATTTCAGGAAATCACTTAGAACTTCAGCAGGATGTTTATCAACATATATTACCTTCTTCTCAATTGTAAGAGAGATAAACTGATTAAATTTCTGAAAGAGCCAAACAAAGAGAGGAGCAAGTATTATAGAGAGTAATACAGATTGGATTGTAAATACTCCTCCAAATAGTTTAGTTACAGCCCATCCTAAAAAGAAGAAAGAAAACAGACTAAATATTGATACTAAAAGATAGTATAGTATCTGCCCTAGAAGGAATCTAATACCAAGAAATCTGTGTCGAACAATTGATAAGAATGTAAAACCAACAAATATTATTAAAAATGCTGGCCCGTAGTTCGATAGGTAGAAAACATTAAAGAGAACCGGGAGGACAAGATTAGTCAGAATCGCACCCAAAGCAGTAAATAGACCACCTAGTAGTAGATATTGTAATTGTATTTTAACTAAACCGGTTGCTTCCCTATACTTCTTTGCTAATAGATAGATAAATAGGAGAAAGAAAAAGAGAAAATGAATAACATAGAGAATAATTCCATAATTGAAATTGATACTTGAATAACTACTCTCAATACTAATATCTTTTACAACAAGTGGAGTTAACCCTACTACTGCAACTATGATACTGGATATGATTGCAATCCCTCTGTATAACGGTTTCATTCTTACTTCAGAATCAGGAAATACTGAAGCAAAAAGGAATAATCCTAATACTAGAAAAGTAGTTGAAAAGAAAATCAATCTATTTGCTAATAGGACGATAGAATAATCTTCAAGCCTATTAGAACAGTAATTTGATAGTATCCAGAGTACAATACATAAAATCAAAAAGATAAAATACTGATTTGTTTTAGAGGTGATATCTGATTTTAAAGCTGAAAAACCGAGAAAAAGTAGTAGTACTACTAACAGAACAAGGAATATTAATTCCATATTAACTGAGCTTATTTAGGTTAAAATTACTACACTCCAGTATACCACTCAAAGCCTTCAACGTCTTCACCTCTTAAGAATCTTGCCATAAGCGCACTTGATTTTTCAGACTCTGCATTCTGTATCGATTGTTCAATATTTATTAGTACCGGAGTAGAATCGGAACCTAAATACTTTACTGGAGGACCGATCTTTGGGAGACCAAAATAGTAGTATCCATTAAGCAACCTTATTACCTTGTTATCTGTTGTAGCAACCCACTCATCAATATTATTCTCTCTACTAAATTGAGCAACAGCACGTAACAGACCGATAGATGTGGTAAATGGAGCTCCTTTTACTATCGCCAATTGTGATAACTCTGCGGGAATATCCTTTACTCTCTCTCTCCATTCATCTTCTATCTGGATATGTTTATCAGTAAGAGTGGGTAGACTGCATCTCTGTGTATCAGAGTTGGAATTGTTCATTATCAATCTTACTGAACCCATAATACCTTGTTCTGTTT
>JAAZIL010000074.1 GCA_012800885.1 Candidatus Dojkabacteria bacterium | reverse complement strand
ATCTTTACCTGCTACATCATCAAATGTAAAAATATCTGGATATTTAATTTCACTTCTTACTCTGTTTGTAACCAATCTGATACTAGCCTTGTAATGTTTCTCTGTAAGATAGAGATAGTTCTCATACCCTCTTTTAATTACCTCATACTGCCCTGTGGTAGGATTATGTTGCAATAGAGTATCGTCTAGATCAAAATAAATATAGTCATACATTGTAATACTTAAATATAACATATTTCTAAATATTTCAAAATATTGAATAATATCCCAATCTCTCCTAGAATATATCATGGATATCTTAGAGAAATCTTTAAGTAGAGGATATAGTATTCTAGATAAAATCTTTGTATCACTCCAGAGTACACTCTCTGAAGAATCATATAATAATGTTCTCTTAGTAATAAAACCTGTTTTTACTATTTCTCTAATACTAATTCCTATCTACATAGTATACTCTTTACTATATTTTTTTTACTTCTTACTTACAAAAAGGAGACTAAAAATAAAGGTATTAATCTCTGTAATAATAGCTTCTGTATTTCTTATTGTTATCTATATAACCTATAAATACCTCTTCAGCGGAGAGGCTATTACTCAATAAAAACTTCTTAATTATTGAATATAGAAGAGTAATTGGTAGACTCTATCTAAATATCTGCCATGCAAAATACCCTATTGTTATTAACAGTGCTACAATTACAACAATAAGAACTATTACAACTGCAGTACCCCCCTTTCCTGACTTCTCCTGAACAAAAGCATTCACTACTTCATCAGGTTGAGGAGATTCCAAAGGAGATGTATCTATAGGTGCTACTGGTGGTAAAGGCTCTGAAACGGTAGGTGGACTCTCGATAGGAATTTGTTGACTCGGTACAGAAGCATCCATCTGCATATCTATACTCTCTTGTACCATCTCAGTAGGTTGAGTAACAGGTAATTCTTCTTTTGTAATTTTTTGTTGTTGTGGAACTCCCTCAGGTAACTGTTCACTTGATGGTTCCTCTACTACAAGAGGTTGATCTATTAGTTGTTGACTATCTACAACTGTATCTATTGGAGTAGTATCTACAACCGTATCTGCTGGAATAGTATCTGTGACTGTATCTATTGGAGTAGCAGTGTAAGAGGTATCTACTACTGGTTGAGTATCTATCTGTGGAGATACTGGCATAGTAGACTCCTCTGACTGGTGCTGTATAGGTGTCTGAAGTATCTGATTTAATTCTTCCTGTCTAGGAACAAATGCTTGTTGAGAATCTGTTAGAGCAGCTGGAGAACTCTCTACAGGAGATGATTGCTCTACTACAGAAGGAGGAATCTCTACCTGAGAAACTACAGGTTCTTCAGTAATTGGAGCTGGAGGAGTTGTATCTAGAGTCTCTTCCTGCTGCCCAAGAGGTGGGACTCCTACTAAAGGCTCTTGTGCAACACCGTGAGTACCAGGTAACACTACCTCCTCAGTTCCTTCTTGAGGGATACTCTCTGTAACTACCTCATCCTCTAGCCCAATAAAGGACTGAATATCTATAT
>JAAZIL010000073.1 GCA_012800885.1 Candidatus Dojkabacteria bacterium | reverse complement strand
GATCTACATTCATTTTACATACCTTAACATCTTCTCTCTCATTTGCTAACTCCTCAATAATGGGTCCTAGTACTCTACAAGGTCCACACCAAGGGGCCCAGAAGTCTACTAGTACTAAACCTTTGTAATCTAATACTTCCTTCTGAAAATCACTGTCAGTAAGTTCTACTATCATTGTAAAAAGGACTTAATTTAAGCTCTAAATATGAAAATATTCATATTCAAGGTATAATTGTATCATGAAAAGAGTCAGATTGACTAATAGTAATGCCTCTGAAGTCATACAGCAAGCTAGAAAAATATTAAATGAAGGAGGGTTAATTGTTTATCCAACAGAGACTTCTTACGGATTAGGAGTAGACGCTACTAATCAGAATGCACTTCTTAAATTACTGACCTACAAAACATTTAGAGGCTCTAAGCCTGTATCAATAGCAGTAAATGATATTCAGATGGCTAAGAAATATGTGCATTTAAATGAAATGGCAGAGAATATATACAAGAACTATTTACCAGGCCCTATTACCGTAATATCTAAAAGTTTAGGTATACTTAAACCACCAGTAGTGTCTAAACAGGGAACAACAGGTGTAAGAATACCAGATAACAAATTTGTACTTAAACTTATCAAAGAGTTTGGACGACCCATAACAGCTACTTCTGCAAATGTATCTTACAGATCACATCCATACAGTATTGATCAACTACTTAAAGATTTACCACAGAAGAGTGAGAGGCTTGTTGACCTTTACATTGATGCAGGGCAATTACCTAAGAATATGCCATCTACAATACTAGACACTACACTAAATACACCCACTATACTGAGAGAAGGAAAGATTATGTTTGAAGATGCAATACTACAGAGTACCTTACTAGAAGAAAAAAGCACTAATACACCTTTAGAAACTCTACAGTTTGGAGAGTTCTTTACTAAGGAGTATCTTAGAGATATTCAAGGTGGTGTAGTTGTTGCACTAAGTGGTGAGTTAGGTGCAGGAAAGACACAGTTTAGTAAGGGAATAGGGAAGGGGTTAGGTAGTAAGGATATTGTTACATCACCAACGTATACGATAATAAATGAGTACAGGTATGGAGATAATATTTTAGCTCATGTAGATACCTGGCGAATTATGGATGAGGATGATTTCCATAGATCAGGTATTCTACAACATTTAGAGAAAAAAGAGATAGTAGTAATAGAGTGGGCTGATAAATTCTACAATGAGATAGAGAATCTGTGTAGAGAGAGGAATATTCCTATGTACAAGATATTATTTGAATATATATCTTTAGAGAGAAGAAAGATAACAATATATGGTACTAACTAAAGAGCTATTAAAATTAAAACCATTAATACTAGGTATAGATACTAGTTGTGATGACACATCAGTAGCACTTCTAAGAGGTAGAGAGGTCATATCTAGTGAGTTGTCTTCCCAGACAGAGTTGCACTCTGAATTCGGTGGTGTAGTTCCTAACCTAGCAAAGAGATTACATGAAGAGAATATCCAAGAAGTATATAACAGGGCTCTAAAGGATAACCCAGGTATGATAAACAATGTAGATTTCATTGCTGTAACTTACGGTCCTGGATTAGCTATTGATTTAGAGGTAGGTCTTAAATTTGCAAAAGAGCTCTCTCTAAGGCACAGCATACCTTTTGTACCAATTAATCATATGGAGGGTCATATGTATTCATCTCTACTTCTTAACTCTAAAGGGAACGGTCTAGTGAATGATCAACAACTTATTAATTCTTTCCCTGCCTTAGCTCTATTAATATCTGGTAAACATACAGAGATAATCTATATTAAAGAGATAGGTAAATACAAGAAGTTAGGACAAACACTAGATGATGCAGCAGGAGAGGCTTTTGACAAGGTAGGTAGGCTTCTTAATCTAGGTTATCCAGGTGGTCCTGTACTATCTGAATTTGCAAAGAGAGGGAAAAGAGGAGTAATTACATTTACTACTCCTATGCTTCAATCAAATAGTTTAGATTTTAGTTATTCAGGTATTAAAACAGCAGCTCTTTACAAAGCTAATGAATTAAGAGAAAAAGGAGTTCTAGAGAGAGAGTGGATATATGATTTCTGTAGAGGTTTTGTAGATGCAATTATTGATTCTGTTGTAGTTAAATTGAAAAAAGCTATTGAGGAGAATAGTGATGTAAAGAGTGTATTTGTAGGAGGAGGAGTATTTAACAATGAAGATTTACTTAGAACAGTAGGTAGGTTAACTAAGAGCTATGATTTAAATTACTACTATCCTGAGATAGAATACAGGAGTGACAATGCTGCTATGATAGCGATAGCAGGGTATGTAAATGTCTTACAGAAAAAGTACCTATCTAAAAAAGAAGATATTGAGAAGATAGATAGAGATCCACGCTTATCTCTGTAGTAGCATAGAGGATATCTCTAGTAGCCTATTGTACTTTACTACTCTCTCACCTCTACTTAGTGCACCAAATTTACACTGTTGTGCTGCAGTTGCAACTGCTAAGTCAGCAATAAAGGGGTCTGTTGTTTCACCACTTCTGTGTGATATTATTGCTGTCATATTACTATCTACAGTTATCTTTATTGCATCTAGTGTTTCAGATACACTACCAATTTGATTGAGTTTAATTAATACAGAGTTCATTGCTCTCTTGTCTATTCCTTCTTTAATTAGCTCTGTATTAGTAACTAAAAGGTCATCACCAACTATCTGGTATTTATCTCCATACTCCTGTGTAAATTTACTCCAATCACTCCAAGCGTTCTCATCAAAAGGATCTTCAACAGAGTATATTGGGTATTGAGAATACCACTGTTTCTGTAAATTAAACCACTCCTCAGGAGTTAAACTCTGATTCTCTCTTTTTAATTCATACTTATCTGTATCTCTGTTGTAAAACTCTGATGCTGCGATATCAATGGCTATCTCAAACTTATCTTTGTATTGACTCTTTCTGAGACTCTCCATTATTAAGTCAAATGCTTCTCTATTGGATTTAATCTCTCTCGGTGCAAATGCTCCCTCATAACCTACACCAACAGAGTATCCTTTCTCATCTAAGATATTGTTAAGGATAGTAAATATTTCACTACCAGCTCTTAGAGTCTCCTCTATATTCGGAAACATATTCCCTCTGGGTATTATCATATATTCTTGTATATCAGTAGCCCAATTGCCGTGCTTAGCTCCTTCCAGAAGAAGTATCTGTGGTTTGGGTAATATGTAATTTTTTTCATCGTATTTCTTATCCCAATATATCATTGCTAGGTATTGGTAAAGTTCAAGCCCAATTCTAAGAGATGTTGCTCTGCAAAATGCCATAGAGCACGATAGTATTGTATTGCCTCCTAGATTAGATTTATTTTTAGTTCCATCTAATTGGAGTAGTAGCTCATCAAACTGTTTCTGACTTCCAAACTCCTTGTCAACGATAGCTCCCTTTATTTTAGTATTTACTATCTCTACTGCATTAAGTACACCTTTACCGCTATATCGAGTTTCATCATTATCTCTGAGCTCTAATACTTCTTTCTCTCCTGTAGAAGCGCCACTCGGTACTTCTGCTTTTGCAGTATCTCCACTCCATAGTTCAATTTCAGTTGATAAAGTTGGTATACCTCTTGAGTCTAATATCTCTATGGCTTTAATATTTTTTATTTTCATATGTATGATATCTGTAAGTTATTTATTGATTTTGTCATAAAGAAGAAGAGAGAGCAAGGGGAGGAATAGATTGACTTATAGTAATGGTAGAAGTATAATCCAGATAGTGTTGTGGTATCGGTTAATTACCGAGAATATCTGTATTAGGATTTACCCTAATACATGACTTATAGTCACAACCTAAAAAGACTGCCCTTGTTCTTTAACAAGTGAATAGGGGTAAGTTAATTGGTAAATATTCTTTCTTCTGTTTAGTTTCCGGCATTTAGAATCTCTACTTCTTAAAGAGGGGTTTTAGCAGTCGGAAATTAAACTGTCTGTTTGAAGGAGGCTTATTATGGACAAGTTAGTAAAAACTTGGGCCATAATATGGCCTATTATAAAAAGTATATTCAAGTTGTTAGGGGTATGGGATAAACTTGAGGTTATGCTAGTTTATATTGTTGTATATATACTAGCAGGTATAATCCTCAGAAACATATTACCCAAGAAGCGAAGAGGGGGATTATTTAGTGAAGCTCTACATCTATTTGTAGATGTCTTCATAGTGATATTTCCTTTTATTGGGCTATATTACTGGCTAAGGGAGAAAATTCCTTTAGTTGTTGAGCTAGCCTCATACGTTGTAACTTTAACTGGCTTAGATGAGTTAGTAGTTACAATATTAAAGGTGTTCTTGGTATGCATGGTTGCATTTGGAATTACAAGGTGGATAATTACTCTTGGAAGTTTAGCCCTACAAAAGCTTGCAATTGAATTACCATATATTGGTGATATCATTGTACCTTTAATTAGGGTTGGGGAGAGTATATTCTTTGTCCTTACCGTGCTATGGCTACCATTTTTTGGCTTATCTTTGTATAAGCAGGTAGATCCATATCCTGTGGTTATATATGATGTGATAATCAGACCACCGGAGGCCAACAAACAAGTATGGGAGTATATAGAGGAAGGTGTTTTCAATGCTCATGAAAATGGTGTTGATTGTAATCCTTACCTTCTTTATTCTCTAAAGATTTACGAAACGGGTTCAACTGTCTGTACTCCAATTTGGTCTCTACGACCACGTCCAAATGAGTGTGCCAGTTATGCTGGTGCACTTGGTATGTGGCAGTTTCTTCCTGAGACGTTCTCAAGGAATGCTGACAGATATGGGGTGAAAGGGAATCTGTGGAAACCTGAGGTAGCTGCAGAAGTGGCATGCTACTTCATCAATGATGAGGTACAAATGTCTCTTTCTCAAACGAGAGAGACCTTTATTAATAACTTTGCTCATCAGGGTCTTATTTGGAATAGAGATCCAGCAGGGGCAGGAGTAGTTTATGATAGAGCTAAAGCACTGAGAGAATCAGCTTTAGCAAATTATGAACCTCCCCGACTTGAACCTACAGAATATATCTGGCCAGCACCTAACAATGCTTTTGTCTGGTACCAATGGGGTGTCGATATGTGGTACGGACAAATTCATAATGGTATTGACATTGCTATGAGTGGATTGCCTGCTTTTCAGGTACATGCTTTGGCAAATGGTCAGGCAAGGTACTGGGATGGAGGAGATTGCAATATGGGGGTTATAACCCTGCGTACCATTCAAGGAGATGAGTTCCACTATGTCCATATGGAACGGAATCTCTCAAAGATTTATATACCAACGGATGGTAACTGGCATAATGTTAGTCAAGGTCAAACATTAGGATGGATTCATACTGGTAACACAACGTGTTCTATTGGAAGCCATCTGCATCTAATGTTTGCTAACGGAGGTTATATTTCAGGAGATATGTTTAAAAAATAGGAAAGGAGAGTTTATAAGCCCTAAAAAGCAAGAAAAAATAGACGATAGTTAAAGAAAAGGAGAAATAAACGATGGAGACTTTTTATTATATGCTGATTTTAATAATAGGCAGCATGTTTACCTATTATATTGTCTTCGTAGTAGGGAAAAAGTTTAGCCCCACTACGATTGCTGGCAAACCTGTTCCAGCGGCACTTAGATTTATAATCCAAGTAGTGCTGCCAGCAGCATTGATCCCAATTGTGTCTTCTGCATTTCTCAAAAACATTGATAAAACATTTGAGATCACAAAAAGGGTAGGGAGTAGTCCTTATCTCGGTTTTGTTACAAAGGTTTTTGAGGGTGCCGAATCTACGGAACGGTTTTGGGCAATCATTACCTTGTTCTTGGTATTTGCTATCTCTAAATACATCATCGAGAACATGCCTGATAATCCTTCCACTCTGGGAACGGCTGCCATTGCTCTCGCACTTGTTATCATTGCTGCAACAGCGAGCTCTATTATTTGGAATCTGGTTGCAGAGAAAGTGTGGCTGCGAACAGTACAGATGTTCGATAGCATTTGGTGGGATACCACTCCAGGGGCTGTTGTTAGGGAATGGCTTTTTCCAGATACACCTAGAATCGTACCATGATTATAAGTTACCGATGAATAACCGTATAGAAGCTTATGCTTCTTACATACCCCTATTCACCGGTAACCAAAATATACAAAGATAATCTATGTATTTTGGTTACTGAATATATATTAATTCAATAATTAAAAATGAATAGAGAAAAAGTTGAGAAAATTTATGACTATGCAAGAATAGAAGACAAGCTAGGCTTGTACCATAATATATGGTTAAAAGAAGGTTATAAAAGTGAATTCGTATCTGTAGAAGGAGAAAAGTTCTCTAGTCCTTTTCAAATGATTGATGAGGGGCTTAATTCTGAAATTGATGAAGATAGATTTGCTGCTGATCTTTTTGAAAGTACTCTCTTAAGATCTCCTAATGGATATTGGTATGGTCAGAGATTAGCGAGAAAGGATGCAGGAAGATATGAAGAGTTTATTTACAAGAACTCAAAGGATGATTTCTGGAGTACACATGCAGGAGTTATGGCACTAACAGCATACGCTACTGCAGAAGAAAAAGCTGGTAGAGGGTTTGTAAGTGCTAAGATGATTAAGCATAGAATTGATTATTACTATAATGAATTTATTCCTGAGAGAAAACCTGACTATTACTTAGGAGAACTGAATAAGGTTAAAGAATCCATAGATTTATACATATTAAGACACGCATATGCACATCTCCCATTTTGGAAGGAGGAATCTAATGTAAGAGATTTACATAGATACTCTAAAGTGGGTGGTCTAAATGCTCTTGAAGTAATTAGTTCAGTACATCAATCATATTTAAATGTAGAGAAATATGATTTTAAGCTTAAAAATCCCTATGTGTATAATCCTCATGTTGATGAGAAGAATTTTGAAGAGTTTGAAAATGTATGGAATCTCTTAGAGATACCTGGGGTAATTGATAACAAGTATGAAGAATTTAGAGAAGATTTAATTAGAAAGTTGCATGATCCAAAATTCTATGAAGAGATACCAGCAATGTTTTCTAAAAAAGCTAGGAAATATCCCTTTCTAAATATTGTTGAGAGACTTGGACAACAATCAAAGGAGGATGATACTGTTTTAGGAAAAGTGTCAAAAGAATTTCTTTCAAACCTAATTTTAGATCCAGAGTTATACCATATAGCGAACTCTTTACGTATGTATGAGATTGGAGAAGATAAGAGAGGGAAACTTGACAAAGAGGGCAACAAGATAGTTGAAGATGAAGTTATCACATATAGGCAGATGTTAGATATGACTTTTGAGAATCCGAAATTTTTTGATTGGCAATGGTACAGAGATGGTGGACAGAAAACTCTTAGAGAGATATATAATAATGCTCCATATATGTATTTAGATATTGTATCAAAATACTTAGAGAGCTATGTAGACAATCCTTCTCTTACTTCAAAAGAGTTGGGTAGTGTTAAAAAGATATTGTATTCTGTATTTACGGAGGATATTAAAGGGAAAAACCTTAATCTGTATAATTCCTATTCAAATATTAAGGATTCAATAGAGGATAGCAGAATCGAAAAGGTCCGTAAGCTGATATATGGAGAGTTTAAAGAAGATTTAGTACTTGAAGAGAATCTTAAATTCTTTGAAAGTAGTGGAGAGTGGATAAAGTTTTTTAAGGATAGAGATAAGATTTTTAGTACTTTTTCAAAATTATACTTACAAGATGAAGATTTGTTTTTACATATAATGGAATCTTTAATTAAGAATTCTTCATCTACTAAAGATGCCAACTATTTTGATAATGTAAGAATTGTAAATCTTTTAGGTAAAAGATTAGCTGAACAGGTTGCTAAAGGAGTGAAAACATTAAAAGATCCTCTTATGGAGGAGAGAGAAGAGATTGAGAGAAAGATTATTAAAGATGCAAAAAATGTGTGTACCCCACCAGAGATAAGGATTACTTTAAACAAAAAGTATCTAGATCCTAACTTGAAGACTGATTTGTTAAAAGAATATTTAGAAAGATATAGTGATTATGTTGAGAGGCTTGATCTAGGAGGTTTGACTCTCTCTAATTTTAAAGATGGTATCAAAATATCAGGAGATGAGATTGATGAGAGAATTGAAAGATCTATTAAGGCATTAGGATTTAAAGTGGAAAAGAATGGGAAGGAGTTGAATCTTAATAGTTTCAATCATGATGAATATTTAAAAAGACTTAGCGGTGTAATGTATACACCAACTCTTTTTGAATGGAGAGAGGATGATAAGGTAAATAGTGAGGCGAATGAGAAACTTAGAAGTCTCTTCTTTGTCCCTCAGAGTGTTGAATTAGTTTTCTCAGATAACAGAGAGGGTTTTTCAGAAGCTCAGAGGAGATTTTTCTTACAAAATTATCTCCCGTGGTATATTGAAATGAGACTTCTTACAGGGGATATTGATTCTTTAAACAGGGTTATCTCTGCATGGTTAATTGATAGGCCTGATATAAAGGTTGATGTTAATAATCAGAAAAGTGATATAGAGAAAAGAATTAAGAATATCTGGCCTGATACTCTAGAGGCTTTTAAAGTTAGCTATGACTATGAGAGATTTAGAAGGGTTGAGATGTTAAGAAAATTCTTAGAAGCAACAAATGTTGAAGAGGTTGTAGAGATGATAAATAATGATCCTACTAAACTAGCAATACTCTCTTCTTCTATACTCTCTTCTTCTTTGAATATTGCGAAAGAGAAGACTGTATACAGAGGAATAAAGAAAACTATTGCAACTCTTGATAAGCAATTTGAAGGGCTATCTTCAGAAACATATATAGCAAAAGAGAGAATTAATAGAGTGAAAAATGGATTAAAGAGATTAGGTTATGAAGAGACGGAAGAGGGTTTAGAAATGTTTAGGACTTTGTGGAAAAATCTTTGGTATTTAAGAGGAAATAGAGGTTTAGGTCAGACTATTACTATTACTGCTGGTGGTTTAGATATTACAAATCCAAACAAGAGTATGTATGCTAAGGTACCGATTAGGACTTCTAATACTAGAGGAGAAATAATAAAAACTCATGTTAAACAATATGATGGAGGAGCGGATCATGAATTTATTTCTTGGAAACAGATAGATAGTATAGATGAGGCGGAGTTTGATTATATTCCTGTAAAAGATTTCCTTATTAAAGTAACTACAAATTTTGCTACTATATTTAAAAAGAGGAAACCTGATGTTGTAAGAGAATTTGAGAAAGCTGGTCCTGCGGATATACTATTAAAATTACCAGGAAGGGATGAGCCTCTTTGTGAGATATTTGCAGTCCCAAGACCTCATGAGGTTTGGAGGTTAATCAAGGATTTTGCTAAACTTATGACAAGTGAGGATGGTGCAGAGGATGCTATCGAATTGTTAAAAGTATTGAATAGTAATTAAATTACTCAATTATATTTATGAGTGATGTAGGAGATTATTTACAACAGTTTTTTGAGAATGTAGGAGATAGTCTCAATTTAGAGAGAGAAAAAAGAGAGATAGCAGAGATATATAAGAATGATTTAATTAATCCTTTGAGAAATCAAGGCAAAGGGGTAGATATCTCTTTAGAGGATGTATCAAATATTGTTCAAGATAGTGCAGAGGAAAAAATAAGAAGTCTAGGACTAATTCAATCAAAATTCCATATTTTTGAGGATTGTAAAGATTGGAGAGATGTAAATAGAAAGATAAGGGGATTTACGACAAAAGCCTATAAAGAAACCTTTATGATTCAGACGTTTGCTAGTGGTGTTGTATTAGTAGTGTTTGATAATGTTACTCCTGTATTTAGATATATTATAGGACCTTCTCTGATAAAAGCAGGTTACAAGAATAGCGATGTATTACCGAAGCTTGTAAAGAGAAAGGTTATCGATGATTATGTACAGGTAGATTGGGAGAAAGGGATACCTTCTATCTAAGTTTCAAAACTACTGCTTATTTGTTAAAATAAGTTTATGCCGAGGTGGTGAAATTGGCAGACACGCTACCTTGAGGTGGTAGTGAGATTAATACTCTCGTGCAGGTTCAACTCCTGTCCTCGGCATTTTTTACTTTTTATATTTTACTGTCATGAGTATGGGAAAAGAGAGAAAGATGATGCCTTTGCTTTACTTCTTTCTCATTGCAATTTTTGTTTTTGGATTTGTCAAGTTTGCAAGAAGTCTTAAATCAACGACTAAAGTATTATCTTACAGAGATGCTATGTGTGGAGAGATGCTTATTTCTGAAGCTATACTACTTGCACAGAGTAGTGAATGTATGCAGGAGGGTACTCTGAATGTATATGAATATGAGTGTAATGAGGAGATTGAAAGGATATCATTTCCAATAAAGTTGAATAATGAGAAGGAAGAAGCTAGAGCTGTTTGTCATGTATTTACAAATTCTGGCAATACTGTATTACAGTGGCAGTATGAGAAAGAGCTAGATTAAAAGAGGTATTTCTGTTAAAATACTTATCATTTTGGGCGATTAGCTCAGCTGGCCAGAGCACTTCGTTTACACCGAAGGGGTCATAGGTTCGAATCCTGTATCGCCCACCAATATCTTTAACCTCCTAAACTCTATTTGGTTATTTGTATACAGAATATCCCAGTTAGCTCCAAGGTCTACTTTGAATTCAAACCTAGAGTGATTCTCTTCTATTCTCATTCCATCTACTCTTACTCCATTTGGAAGAATATTCAAAACAGATTGAGTTATTTTTAAGTAGCCATTCTCCTCTAATATCATAGCTATATGGGTATATGAATCGTTATCGTCTTTTAAAAGCAACAAGTCTAGATTAGAAAGAGAGTTTAAATCTGTGATAATGGTACTAGCAGTTCCAGAGAAGATATTTACAGATGCTCTGGATGCTCCTGTTTTATCTTTTTCTCCCCATGCCAACGATTGTATAAATTGATTCTCCATATTGAGAGATCTGAAACCTGCTAGTAAGACATTGTATATATAACCTGAGCAATCTATGCCGAGTCCAAAGAGCTTCATAATTTCTCGTATACCTTCTGAGGAAGCGTTCTGTGTGTTGAGATTTGTAATTTTAGATATCTCTAGAAATGCATATTCTAACTCCTCAGGAGTACCTTTACCTCTAAACCAACCATATTTAGCTTTATTCCCCTTGTACAAGTTATGTACTTTTCTTATCTTCTCTTCATCGACAGAAGATTGTTTCATTAGAGAGAGGAATTCTTGCTCTACGAGATTTATAGCATATGGACACGGTACTTCCTGACTTAATATATTCAACGTAAGATATCTTTCAATGTTTTTTCTAACCTCTCTGTTTAGTTTCTCTTTTTTAATCATAATTATAATTATATCATTACAGAGGAGAATGTGGGTTTTTAAATTCGGTTATGCCTGAATCCCAGATATTAGATAAACAAGGAAGGGATCTAATCGTGTTATGTATGAGTCAGGCCTATTAATAGCAAGAGAGTAAGAGGTACTGCTTAGAAGGAATTGTAGAAAGTAATATAATATAATATACTCAATAAATAAGTTATAAAGATATTTATAATGGATCTTCTAAAGTATATTATAGCTGGGGCAATTGCGCTTGTATTAGGAATTGTTGTATGGATAATGGGGAATTTCCTTTCTGGTATTCTCATATTTATACTACTCTTTGGAGGATACATTATGTGGAATGTACTTCAGAATGTTAATGAGAATGCTCCTCCTGAAGAAAAAGATAAAAATATCTCTCAGGACAATTAGCTCAGTTGGTTAGAGCACTACATTCACATTGTAGGGGTCAGTAGTTCGAGTCTACTATTGTCCAATTAGTTCTATTTATTTCAGTTAATATTCCTCTTAAGGTTAATATCTGATTCTAGGTTATACAATTTATGAATAGAAAGAAGGACTTAAAAGGGTTGAGAGTTAAGTTGAACAAAAAGTAGAGGAAGATTAAGATAAGAGATGTTTTTAAAGAAAACTTCTATGGAGCAACCCTTTGCAGGATCTATAATACTTCTGTAAAATGTTCATATGTCCATGTCAGCAGATAATATAAGAGATCAATCTACAGACAAGTCAGTAGAGGGATTGTTATTAGAAGCAGCTAAAGCCAATGAGCCCACATTAGATGATCATCTCTTTTCTGTATTTTCTACATTAGAGGACAATCCAGAATCTAGCCTAGAAGATTATGAAATAATGTATGATTTTAGGAAAGCGCTTCATGAAAAATATGTAATTAAGGAAGAAAATGTCCCATATGGCTATTTTGAAAGAGAACAAAGGATAGCAAGGGAGAGAGGTTATGGTAATATCCCTATCACAGAAGAATATAAGAGACAGGAGATAGAAGTCATCCAGAAAGACCAAGAACAATCTTTGGATATATGGATAAACTATTTAACATGCCTAGATTCATCACATCTGCCACCATCAATTAAGTATTGGATACTTAACGAGGTTGTTAAGTTGGGTAGGTATGATAAAGCCACTCAAACATTTAGCAAAAGGCAAAAGGATACGACAGCACCATTTGTAGAGTTAAGTGCAGAAGCATTAGCATATGTTTCAGAGACTCTAATGAAAAAATATGGAGAGGAGTATATCAACCTCTCAGACGACATATTCAACACTAAAATAGAATTTGGGAAAGTAGAAGAGCTTAAAGCTCAAGGTGACAAAGTAAAACTTCTAGATGGCTCAGATATACAGGATAAGGGGAAGGTAATACTTGTCAAGGACGATAATGAAAAGATCATACCTCTTATGAAAAAGGATATTCCTTACATGCGGGCGAATGTAGAGGAAGCAGGGGGAGTGGAGAATATTGAGGACAGTTTTAGTAAGATAAGTCGGAAATTAGAAGAGCTACAGTCAAGAAGAGCACAAGTGCTAAAAG
>JAAZIL010000072.1 GCA_012800885.1 Candidatus Dojkabacteria bacterium | reverse complement strand
GTAATAGAAGTAGGTATAGATATACCTGATGCCACTATTATGGTAATTGAAGATGCACATAGATTCGGTCTGGCACAACTTCATCAGTTAAGAGGAAGAGTAGGGAGAGGAGAGAGAGAATCATACTGTTTTGTAATACCAAGTGAGAAAGAAGAAGATGATGGCGAAGTAACTAAGAGACTTAAGTACTTTGCTTCACATCCTTCAGGTTTTGATGTAGCAGAGTATGACCTACAAAGGAGAGGTCCTGGAGAGGTATACGGTATCAAGCAATCAGGTATACCTCAATTTAAAGTAGCTACTCTAAGTGATATAGGGTTGTTTAAAAAAGCTAAATTAGCTGCAAAAAGATTAGTTAAAGATGATAATTTGAATCTTGATTACATTATTAACAATATATTCAGATAATGGAGATACATATTGTACTTGATAATATACGCTCTGCTTTTAATGTAGGTAGTATCTTTAGATCTGCAGATGGAGCGGGTAGTGTAAAAAAAATATATCTTTGTGGAATAACAACAGATATTGATAATCCTAAACTAGAAAAAACCGCTCTAGGAGCTACTGAGATGATACCATCAGAACATTATGATACTACTCATGAAGCAATAGAAGAGATAAAAGAGTTAGGTATTCCTATCTACTGTGTAGAGTTAACAGAAGATGCAGAGAATTTTCAAAGTGTAAAATATCCATCTAAAATAGCACTAATATTCGGTCACGAGAAGAGAGGAGTAGATGATAAAACACTTAAAATAGTTGATAAAAAGATATATGTACCTATGAGAGGTTTAAAAGAATCACTTAATGTTGCCAACTGCGCATCCGTGATACTGTATGAAATCACAAGAGAATAGTTTAATTCTCCTTCTTTTCTGCTAATATATAGTAATGGTTAAAGATAAACTGCCAACAAGAAAAAAAAGAATAATTACAGCTATTATCCTTGTATTCTCTGTCCTAGCACCTCTTCTAATACTATTAATAGTAAAAAACATAGAGAAAGACCAAGGGTGGTTTAATTCAAGTTGGCTTTACAGAAGATCTCTACATGTATCTGGTTCGGGTAGCTCTCTTCTATCTGAAGAGATATTAATTGAATACGATACGGAGTCTCTCATCTTGTCAAACAAACTACTACCAAATTGTGCAGATTTAAGATTTGTAGATTCAGATAATCACTCATTACTACAATATTGGATAGAAGGAGGATGTAATACTACAACAACACATATATGGGTAAGAATTCCAACTATTCCAAGGGGAGGGAAAACAATATATATGTACTATGGGAATACGGAGGCAGTAAGTGCACAAGAAGCATGGCACGGTAAATTCTTCCTCCTAAATAATCAAACTTGTGAAACGAATTGGGAAATAGAATCTAATCCTACCAATCCCTTCTATCAGAAATTCTTCATGGGTTTAAATGAATATGGACAGAGTGGAGGAGAAGCAAAACATACTCACAATGAGAGCAATGTTACTAAAGAGATGTTAGAAGGGACTCTTGCCGTAAAGCTTGGTGAGGATAGTACTGTTGCAAAAGAACATAAACATAAAGTCTCTTTTGAAACAGAGAGATCTGAAATACTACCTCCTTACTATGATTTACTTGTTTGTTCAAATAGCCAGTTAACACTACCTACTAATTCTATACTCCTCTTTGATAAAGAATCACCCAAAGAGTTTACAAGATTTAAAGAGTTAGATAACAAGTTCCCAAGAGGCAGTGATACTCCCAATACTTTCAGTGATGAAGGAGAACATACTCATCATATTGAAAACATTAATATAGAGAACTTAGCAGATACTAGTAAGTGTGCTCTAGGGAATACTGAAATTTCTTCACTAAAGCATATACATACTTTAGAATCTCTCTCTGTAAGCAAGGAGAAAATTATGCCTCCATACATAGAGATGATATTTGCACAAAATGAAAATAGTACTATGGCACCTTCTGGTTCAATTACTATCAGTAGTGCTCTCCCTCCTTTAGGATGGGCACTTTTTGAACCTCTAGAAAACAGGTTCCCACTTGGACAATCTGAATACGGAAATACCGGAGGTAGTGAAACTCATGCTCATAGCTACAATATTACACTTAGTAAAAGTAAAGAACTAGAGAAGTGTAGTTTATCTACAGGCAAACAGAACTTTGCAGTAGGACAACATAATCACAATCTATCTGGAGAATTACAGTTAGGTTCAAGTATACCACCATATATCTCTGTGCTATACATTAAGAAAAAAGATTCTCTTAAAGTTACTGTCAATGATGAAACTCTTAATCTCCCTCCCAATCCTCCAACTGAATTATTAGTAAATAAGCGTCGCTCTCCATTAATCTCAATATTTAATCCTTCTTTCTCTGCCGTTTTCTCAGACCCTAACAAAGAGGATACAGGAGAATATTTCCAAATAGAAATAAGTACAGATTCTACCTTCTCAAGTAACATACTCTGGGATTCTAAAAAACAAAGTATGCCATCTACTAAAAATGGAGAGAGGAGTGCAGAATTAAAATATCGAGGGAGTAAACTAAATGAATCTCTTTACTACTGGAGAATAAAATTTTGGGACAATAATGGAAACGAAGGTGCTTGGTCAGAAGTTAGTACTTTTAGGATAGTGAAAAAAGAGAGAGTAATCCTTAATGGACTAGAATCTCAAGATGTACTAGGAGCAAAAACTGAAAACTACTACTCTGAAGCAACAACAGAGAATGCTACTACAAGTACAGTGTATCAAGACAAAACTACACTTACATTTACACCTGAGGCAAATTCTAATTATCTCCTCATATCATCATGGTTACTTCAACAATCAAATACCTCATATCTCACTTACTCTAAACTAACAAGGAGTAGTGGTGCTGCTAAAAACTTTAATGAGTTAGCATATCAACCAAAGAATGGAACTGATTATGTATCAGGGGGTGGTATTGGAATAGATTCTTTCGGTTCTTCACCAACACAACAAACATACAAAATTCAGTACCGAACATCTAATGCTGCTGGTACTGCTAGAATAAAGGAGGCAAGTATATTTGCTCTGAAACTTGAAGAAGAGGATAAGTATGCTCAAGTTGAGTCACGTTCTACCACCACAGCTGTAACTTATCAAGATAAAACTACTCTTACATTCACACCTTCCACACCGGGAGAGTATATTATCTTAGCTTCTGCTACCATTGATTCAATTGCCCCTGCTGGATGGGGTTTAGCTTTTCCTGTTAAAACAGCTCTTAATATAGATGGTACCCCATACTCTGAGATTTCTATGCTACCCACAGATGAGGCCAACAGATTTCCATGGTTTGTAGTAAAAAGAGTAAACTTGAATGCTACTTCTCATACTATTAAAATACAGTATTCTGCTACTCAATCAGGGAGCTTCACAAGTGAAATTGGAATAGCTGATGCTAGAATAGTAGTTATTAGAGCTGATAGATTCTCTAACAACTACTATGCTGAAGAAGAAGCCAGAGCAACTACAACATCTACTGCCTACCAAACAAGAACAACCCTAACAGCTACACCAGAAAACGAAGAGCACCTTATACTAGCTGTGCAAGACCTAGATATCTCTTCTACCTCGCAGAGTGCATACGGAAGAGTAGCAAAAGGTGCTAGTAGTTATGGAGAGATGTCAGTTGAGACTTTTGATGCAAATAACAGAGGGTATCAATACTTTACCGTAAAGAAGGAAACTCTTTCTAATACCTCTACATCGTGGTACTCACAATACAGATCTTCTAATGCTTCTGCTACCGCTGGTATTACTGGTGCCAGGATCTCTGTTATTGAACTATCGCAATCTGGAAG
>JAAZIL010000071.1 GCA_012800885.1 Candidatus Dojkabacteria bacterium | reverse complement strand
TAATACAACAAGGAGAGATTACCATGAAAGTATTAGATACACCATCTCAATGGTTTGGAGTAACATACCCAGAGGATGGACCAATAGTGAGAGAGAAGTTAAGAGACTTAGTTGATAGAGGTCAGTATCCAGAGAGATTATGGGAATAGAGAGGTATATGTAATTAGAGATACTGATGAAGAGAAAGTAGTATAATCAACCCTATGTTAAAACTATTTAAATATCTAAAACCATATATTCTGTTAATCCTAGTTATGCTTGTACTTACATACATACAAGTAATGACTAGTCTTGCACTTCCAGACTATATGGCAAAAATAGTAAATGAAGGGGTAGTTCTAGAGAATGAGAAACTGATTCTGGAGACAGGAGTATCTATGCTCTTAGTAACAGGATTAGGAGCACTCTGTACTATTGTAATAAGTTATCTCTCTGCAAGGATAGGGAATGGTTTTTCAAGGAAACTTAGAACAGATATATTTAGTAAAGTATCGGAATTCTCATTAGGTGAAATGAATAAATTCTCCATAGCATCACTAATTACTAGAACAACAAATGATATCCAACAGGTTCAAATGGTAATTATTATCCTCTTTAGAATGGTAATGTCTGCACCAATAATGGGAATAGGGGCGGTAATTAAAGCATACAATACAGCACCATCAATGACATGGATAATGGGGGTAGCAGTTGGGGTACTTCTTACAATTATAATCACAGTATTTCTTATAGCTACTCCTAAATTTAAATTAGTACAGAAACTTGTAGATAAACTAAACTTAGTTACTAGACAGAACCTAACCGGTCTGAGAGTAATAAGGGCGTTTAATACTGAGAGATATGAAGAGAAAAGGTTTGATGAAGCAAATAGGGATTTAACTGATATAACTCTATTCATAAGTAGAGTAATGACAATGATGCAGCCTGTTATGATGCTTATTCTAAATCTCACTATGGTATCTGTTATCTGGATAGGAGCACATCTTGTGAATACCAATGATTTACAGATAGGAGATATGATGGCATTTATGCAGTATGCTATGCAAACAATAGCATCATTCCTTATGGTATCTATGATATTTATTCTCATACCGAGAGCATCTGTATCAGGACAGAGAGTAGTAGAGGTATTAGATGAAGAGCTATCCATTAGAGATCCTAAAAAGTCTAAAAAGATTATTAAGAAAAAGAGAGGTATTCTTACCTTTGATAATGTTACATTTAAATATCCAGATGCGGATGTTCCAATACTACACAATATCTCTTTTAGTGCGAAAGCAGGAGAAACAACAGCTATAATTGGAGGAACAGGGAGTGGTAAATCTACAGTGATTAATCTTGTTCCAAGACTCTTTGATGTAACCTCAGGACAGATATTAATAGATGGAGTAGATATTCGAGATATGAGACAGAGAGAGTTAAGAGAGAAGATAGGTTACATACCTCAGAAAGGAATACTTTTCTCTGGCTCAGTGGAATCAAATATTAAGTACGGCAAGCCTAGTGCGACAAAGCAGGAGGTTAAGAATGCAGCTGAAATATCCCAAGCTAATGAATTTATAGAGAAGCTAGAGAAAGGATACAGAGCTCCAATAGCACAGGGTGGGACTAATGTATCTGGTGGACAGAAACAGAGATTGTCTATCGCAAGGGCTGTTGTAAGAAAACCAGATATATATATTTTTGATGATAGTTTCTCTGCTTTAGACTTTAGAACAGATGCAAAATTAAGAAAAGAACTAAAGAGTGTAACAAGAGACTCTATTGTAATTGTAGTAGCACAGAGAATAGGAACCATTTTAGATGCAGAGCAGATTGTGGTACTAGATGAAGGTAAGATAGTTGGTATAGGTAAGCATAAAGAGTTAATGGAAACATGCAAGGTATACAGAGAGATTGCACTCTCTCAGCTTTCAGCAAAGGAGTTAAATAATGGAAAATAACAAACAAGAAAAAATTCAGAGTAGACCTAAGGGTCACGGCCCAATGGGGATGATGCGTGGTGGAGAGAAGGCGAAGGATTTTAAGAATACAATGAAAAAACTTCTTAAATATATCTCACCGTATACTAAATCTTTAATTATTGTCTTAATTCTTGCAGTTGCTAGTACAATTTTTACAATTGTTAGTCCAAAGATTCTTGGGAAGATTACCAATCAGATTGTTGATGATTTTGTTAATATGTTTGTCTATGACAAAATTGTAGAGAATCTTCCTGAAGGAATGAGTATCCCAGAGGGTACTACGGGTGAAGATTTTCTAAAAACAGTCCCAGAGGAGATGATAGTAGATATCTCTGAGGATAAGTTAGAGAGAATTAAGAGTGTAGATCTCTCTAGAAGACCTCAGATACAGTTTGATATTATTGGGAAGATGGTTCTGTTACTAATAGGTATATATCTTGTTAGTGCACTCTTTTCTTACATTCAGGGTTGGATTATGTCCGGTGTATCCCAGAAGATAACATATGAGTTTAGAAAGAGTATATTAGCAAAGATCTCTAAACTACCTATTAGCTATTTTGATAAACAAACATATGGAGAGGTACTGAGTAGAGTAACAAATGATGTTGATACTGTAAGTCAGAATCTAAATCAAGGATTAATTCAGATAGTAACCTCTGTTACAACTCTTCTAGGTATCTTAGTTATGATGCTTACTATTAGTACTCTCCTAACTCTTGTAGCTATTGTTATTCTTCCAATTAGTTTTCTGTTAATTATTCTGCTTGTTAAGAAATCTCAGAAGCTTTTCAAAAGACATCAAGATGCTTTAGGTGAGATAAATAGTCATATTGAGGAGATGTATGGGGGTCATACTGTTGTTAAGGTGTTTAATGGGGAGGAGAGGTCTCTGAAAAAATTTAACAGTATCAATACTCAATTACATGACAGTGGTTGGAAATCTCAATTCTTATCTGGATTACTTTTCCCTATTGTAAATGTAGTAGGTAATATAGGTTATGTTAGTATCGCTGTTTTAGGTGGTAGATTAGCGATACAGGGGAGTATTAATATAGGGGATATACAGGCATTTATTCAGTATATGAATCAGTTTACTCAACCAATAACTCAGGTTGCTAATGTTACCAATATATTACAATCAACAGCTGCAGCAGCAGAGAGAATATTTGAATTTTTAGATGAGAGAGAGGAGATAAAGGATGTAAAAAATCCTGTTGTTTTGAAAAAGATTAAAGGTGATATTGAGTTTAATAATGTAGTTTTTGGTTATGAGAAAGAGAAGGTAATCATCAAAGATTTTAATATAAAGATTAAGGCAGGACAGCAGATAGCTATTGTTGGTCCTACTGGTGCTGGCAAGACTACCATGGTTAATCTTCTTATGAGATTTTATGATGTAGATAGTGGTTCAATTAAGGTAGATGGTGTAGATATTAGAGATATGAGAAGGTCTGATGTTAGAAAGATGTTTGGTATGGTACTGCAAGATACTTGGTTGTTTAATGGTAGTATAAAGGAGAATATTGCTTACGGTAATCTAGATGCAAAAGATAGTGATATTATTTCTGCTGCACAGGCCGCTTATGCAGACCACTTTATTCATACTCTCCCTGATGGTTATGACATGGTTATTAGTGAAGAGGCAGATAATATCTCTCAAGGAGAGAAACAGTTGCTTACAATCGCTAGAGCTATGTTAGCTAATCCTCCAATGCTTATACTAGATGAGGCTACTAGTTCTGTAGATACAAGAACAGAGGTGTTAATACAATCTGCTATGGAGAAGCTTATGGAAGGGAAGACTACATTTGTAATAGCTCATAGATTATCTACGGTACGAAAATCTGATCTAATACTTGTAATGAATGAGGGTAATATTGTAGAGAAGGGTACTCATACAAAGCTTCTTGAGAAGAGTGGTTTCTATGCAGAGTTGTATAACAGTCAGTTTAAGGAGTAAGGTATTCCAATTTGATATAATTGATATATGCAAGAAGTTCAAAAACATGAAATTGAGAAAAATGAAGTTGAGAGATATTTAGACTCAGGTTCTCAAACTCAAATAACCCCTGAAATTAAAGAAATTGCATCTAAGCTGCATGGAACAGTCCTAGAGAGAGTACAACAGATATTAGATATGGGGCCATCTTTAGTTACTTACAAAGAACATGATGAGAGAGAATTCAGGAAAAGAACAGGGGCTCAAATAATAGGAGATAAGTATATAACTGGATGTACTGATGCTGCTCTAGCATTTATTGTATTAGCTAGGGCTAGTAATATTCCTACAAAATATGTAGAAACAATAGATAAAAAATTTCTTAGAGAAGGAGGAGAATACTTCTCTGGACATGTATATGCACAGGTATATGATGATCTAAAAGATCAATGGGTTTTAATAAATCCAATGGAGAGAGAAATTAATGTTTCTTTCCCAGAGAGTAGAGTTCTATACAAAGAAGGCCTAGATTCTTGGGATATTGGTATTAAAGATTTTGAAATACTAGAAAAGCTTTTCAATGAATTTAGAGAGCAATGGCTCTTACAGAATACTGAGTAGTAAGAAAAGTCAAAAGTAATGCTGTATCCATTTCAAGAAATTTAGCTAATGATATTGAGGGAAACAGTATAAGTTAATGGAGTCAATACCTATTCTTTAGAAACTCGTATAGGGCCTATACCATTCTTACTAATGTAGTAAATGTAGGAGAGTGATTTCCAAAAAGAATCTTTTACACTATCTAGTATACTC
>JAAZIL010000070.1 GCA_012800885.1 Candidatus Dojkabacteria bacterium | reverse complement strand
GCATAATCTATATCTGCTTTAAATGTTTGAACAGGTACAGAACCTGCATTTGATTTTACAGTTCTAGCTTGACTTGCATTATTGATTCTTCCGGACACCCATATTTTTACACCTTTAGCACCTGCTAACATCGCTTTCTCTTTAGCACTAGCTACTAAAAGTTTAGATGGTTGTCTTCTCTCAATACCATCTGCAATACCTCGGGCCAAAATTCTTGCAGAGAGATCCGCTTTTTTAATCTCTCTAATCTTAACTTCTACATCCTTTTTGGTCATTCGAGAGAGATCTTTCTGTAACAAGTCTATTCCTTCTCCGCCCCTTCCAATAGCGACACCCGGTCTAGCTACATACATTTCTACCTCAATTTTATTCACTGTTCGACTGATGAATATTATATCAACACCAGCGTCCTTCATTCTCTCTCTTACCATATTCCTTATCTTAAAATCTTCAGATAGAACTTCAGCATACTCTGCTTTCGGCCTATACCATACTGAGTCCCATGTTTTGTTAATTCCTATTCTTATTGCTTTAGAATGTACTTTTCTACCCATTATTTTACTTTTACTTCTAAATTAATATGTGATCTCCTTTTCAATATTCTTGTCGCTCTACCTCTAGATACATATCTTCCACTCTTGATTGTAGGTGCTTCATCAATAGATATATGGCTTACAATTAAATTCTCTCTCTCTGCATTAAATTTCTCTAATGCACTTGCTATTGCAGAGAGAAGGGCCTTCTTTAGTGTAAATGTGCCTTTCTTATTCGTAAACTCTAAAATATCTAGTGCTTCAGTTACTTCTTTACCTCTAATCAAATCTGCCACTAACCTTAACTTAAGAGGTGACTGTGCTACATTCTTAACTTTTACTTTTGTCTTTTTCTCTTCCATAATATTTAAGCTTCAAATCTACCTGTACTACCGTATACTTTAGAAAGTTTACCTTTCTTAGCATGTCCTCTAAACTTCCTAGTTGGAACAAATTCTCCTAACTTATGACCTATCATAGATTCTTCTATTAATACATCTTCATGCTTCCTACCATTATGTACAGCAAAGGTTAAACCTACCATCTCTGGTGTAATAGTTGAAGCTCTAGCCCATGTTTTTATAGGTTTTCTATCTCCACTATCTAAAGCTTGTTTCACTTTCTTCTGTAATTTTTCATCAATATATGGTCCTTTTTTTAGTGATCTAGACATATATTTTTAAAAATAATTTATTTCTTAGCATATGGTCTCCGTTTAGTCCTTCTTCTTCTTACTATCATACGATCAGTTCTCTTGTTTTTTCTTGTCCTTGTTCCTATTCTATTCCCCCAAATATCTTTAGCCTGTCCACCTACCTGTCCCTTTGCTTCACCACCTCCGTGTGGATGCTCAGCTGCATGCATAGCTACACCTCTTACTCCTGGTCTTATCCCTAAATTTCTACTTCTACCTGCTTTACCTAACTTAACATTCATTTTATCTATATTACCTACCTGTCCTACTGTAGCCATTGCGTTAGCAGAAACTAAGCGAATCTCTCCTGATGGTAATTTAATCTGAACATACTTACCTGTAGGATCTATACCTTGTACTACTATCTGTTGACCTGCTGATCTACCAAACACTGCACCTTTCCCTGCAATACTCTCTACACAGTGTACAACTGTACCAGAGGGGATATTTTTAATGTACATTGCATTACCTAGTAAAACATCTACTTTTTCACCAGATACAACATTATCACCCTTCTTAATACCGTGAGGTGCTATTATATATCTTCTCTCACCATCCTTATACAGTAAAAGAGCTAAATTGGCACTTCTATTTGGATCAAAGTAAATTCCTACTACCTCAGCTTCAACACCTAGTTTATCTCTCTTAAAATCAATTACTCTTACTTTTCGTCTAAATCCGCCACCCCTATGTCTTACTGTGATTCTTCCTTGGCGATTCCTTCCTGCCTTCTGACTCTTAGAAACAGAGAGCTTTCGAGGACCACTCCCTTTCTCTAGAGCAGATCTATCCTCTAAACGTGTCCATCTTCTTGTAGGTGTTGTTGGTTTAAACTTCTTTATTGCCATCTTAAATATTTAAAAACTCATCTATTTTATCTCCTCTTTTAAGAGTAACTATCGCTTTCCTTTTATCTCCTTTTCTAAAGTATCTTCTACTTTCCCAATCTCTAAAAGCTTTACCAGGCCTAACAAGAGTATTTACTGATTCTACTTTTACTTTGTACTTCTTCTCTACTGCTTTTTTAATCTCAATTTTATTCACTTTTGCAGTAGTTAAAAAAATATATTTATTACTCTCATTCGCTAAAGCGTAAGATTTTTCTGATACAACGGGTTGTAAAAATATCTCTTTATTCTCCATTAGTTAACCTTTTTTCTAATATATCTATTGAATTAATATCTATTAATATATCTCTAGCCTCTACAAGATTCTTTACATTAACTTTCATAGGTTGCACTATCTTGATACCTTCCATATTTCTCAATGCAGAGTTAAGTTTCTCATCATCAGATACAACTAACAATCTCTTGTTCAACTTTTTAGATACCATCTCTCGAATCTCTCTATTTTCTTTTTTAAGATCAAACTCTTAAAACTCAATAGCTTTTTCCCTGTTTCTTTCAGAAAGCATTACACATACAGCCTTGTTTTTCATTTTCTTGTTTATCTTCTTCTTCCAATTCCTCTTATTCGGACCAAAAGTTACACCTCCACCTACCCAGATAGGTGATCTAATTGAACCGTGCCTCGCTCTACCTGTACCTTTCTGTTTCCATGGTTTTCTCCCTCCTCCTGAGACTTCAGATCTACCTTTTACTTCTGAAGTACCCTTTCTCTCATTATTTAAAAGAACATACAATACCTGTACTATTAAATCTTCATTGTATGGGACTTCCCATACCTTTGGATCTAATTTTATCTCAGTTTTCTTTTTTTTAATCTCCTCTGCCATTATTTCTGTAGATATATTTTTACTAAATCTCCATTAGAACCAGGTATTGGACCATTAATCAACAGAAGATTATCCTTAATACCAACAATTCTTTTGTTTCTAATAGTTACAATATCTGTTCCCATGTGTCCTGCCATTTTCTTACCTTTAAATACTCTACCTGGATCCGTACCTGCACCTATTGAGCCAGGAGCTCTATGTTTATCTGACTGACCGTGTGTCTTTGGTCCACCTTTAAACCCATGTCTCTTAACTACTCCAGCAAAACCCTTTCCTTTTGATCTCCCGCTTACTACAACTAAATCACCCTCATTAAAGGTCTCTCCTACTAATTCACTCCCTATCTTTAATCCTTCTGGTAACTCACCTTTTACTACCCATCTATGCATAGGGACAAAACCTAACTCTTTGTATTGTCCTATCTGCGCTTTAGTGGGTTTTTTCTTACTTCCTAGACCTAATTCAACAGTTCCTTTCTTTACATTTGCAACTCTACAATTTGTAACATCGACAACAGTAACAGGTATCGCTCTATCCTGTTCAAATATTCTAGTCATTCCTTTTTTCGTTCCAAGTATAGCTTTCATATCATTAATTAACTACTGTATCTCTATCCCAACACCAGCAGGCATCTGAAGATGCTGTAGGGCATCTATTGTCTTTGCTGTTGGGTCGATGATATCTATCACTCTCTTGTGGATACCTATCTCAAAGTGTTCCATTGAGCTCTTGTAGATAAATGGTGATCTGTTTACAGCCATTTTCCTTTTTTTAGTAGGAAGAGGTATCGGACCAGCCACTTTGGCACCGGTGCCTATTGCTGTTTCAATAATACTTTTAGCAGACCTGTCTAAAACAACAGCATCATAACCTTTGAGTTTGACTCTGATTTTTGCACTCACATCACTCATTTTATCTTAAAGAGCTAATTTAAATTAAAGAGACTAGGAGGCATTGCCTCCCAGTTAATTACATTACTTAATCACCTCGGTTACTACACCTTTTCCTACTGTAGAACCACCTTCTCTAATTGCAAAACCTTGACCTTTCTCTAATACAACTGGTGCTACTAATTTAATTGTTAATTCGGTATTATCCCCAGGTGCTACCATCTCTACACCCTCTGCTAAGG
>JAAZIL010000069.1 GCA_012800885.1 Candidatus Dojkabacteria bacterium | reverse complement strand
TAATCATCAGACAACCATCCAATTATGTAGTGCTCTCCAATGACAGTAAAGGGTACACCTTGTACATCTATATCAAGCAATTTTGCAAATTGAAGCATTAAATCAAGATTATCTCTGTCACCCCATACTTCAAAATCTAGTATATTTACTTCAGGATACTCCTGTTTTAATCTCTCTAAGAATACTTTCTCTTTCTCACAGTGAGGACATCCTACTCCCCAGAAGAAATATATATTAACTGTATTATCTACCTTTAGAGACTCACTTTGAGCTAATATCTTTGCATAAGGGAGAGTAAGTAGTAACAAGAGGGAGATTGTAAATAGTAACTTTCTCAGTTTTTTAATCATAACTTGGATATTTTACACTAAAACTGATGAAAAAAAAAGGTCGTTAATGAAAGAAACACACTGTACATCTACTCTTCTCTTCCCGCAAACACTATTATTCTATCTTCATATGTACCTATCTGTTTACTATACTTACCACCACAAGTTATTAAATTTAGTTGTTTCTCTACATCCTTTAATCTCTCATACATTAATGTATCTGCCTCCTCTATACTAACCTGTTGGGTTTTGTAAACAACAAACTCTCTCTTACTATCATCCCCATACTCTACTGTAATCTTATCACCCTTCTTGAGCTTCTCTAATTTCATAAATATACCAGGCTTTGTTCTCCCATCCTTATGACCACTTACAATACTTAAACCCTTCTCTCCAGGTCTTACACTATTAATATACCAACCTACAAGATAGATATTGTTAGGAACTGCTATCCTATCATACTGATCTATACTTACTAATTGTATATATCCTTTTACACCTATCTTGGGAATAATAATCCTTTTAGGTAAATCTGCTGGTACACTGTAGGGTGCTGGTTTCTCCTCACTAGGAGTATCAACTGATTCAGTAATTATACTATCTGGATCGAAGAGTTCTTCCTTTTTTCCTTTCCTAAAGAGAAGGAAGTAGAGAGAGAGAAGTAATACTACCAATAGGGTAATACCACTAATGATAAGTATTAACTTCTTTCTCTCCTTTACTATTTTCACTTAAGATACCTATCAGCCCAATAAGATCCTCCTAAACCTGTTTTAGGAACACCTGCCTTCTCTGTTGTGGTTTCATCTGTTTCTACTCCTAATATATTGGTAGAGAAGTGTGTTGCATGCATTACACCAAATCTACAAGCTGGGAATGGTGCAGGCTCATACCAGACTTCATGATTACCACCTTTCTCATAACTCTCAGGTTCTACCATTTCAATTGTACAAGAGGTCTCATTAACCCATTCATTCTTCTCTATATCAAATGTCTGAATGATAAAGGTTCTACCTAGATACTTCTCATCAACTGCTATTGTAATCTCTACAGGTTTACTAAACTCTAATTTCAAACCAGCAATACCCATTTTCACAAGATGTAGAGGTTGTCCTTGTAAATTGGAAGAGTTCAATTGTGAATTAATACACTTCTCTTCTACATTACAATCTTGTAAATCTCCAGCTAAATCTGTATTAGCAGAAGAGAGAAGAGATGTTAAATCACTGTGATCAATCAAGCTATATTTCTTAGTTAACATTCTGTATAACGCAAAAGAACCACCCTCTTTCTTAGTAATTTTTGTACCTTCGAAGAATTTAACTGACATTGCTGGATGTGTAATAGTAACAGGTTTCGTGGTATCGTAATCCTCATCTTCACTAATATACCAATCGTCCTCTATTACTACCTCATCACTTAAATCTTGATTAATTAAGAATAATTCTAAATCAGGAAATGTAAGAGAAAGGTCTCTAAAACCCCTAATTTCTAGCATATTATCAGCATTATCAAATACCCTTATAGAGCTAATATACCAGAGCCCTGGTGTAGCATTCTGCGGTATCTCTACCTTAACTTCATACATATTATTCTCCTTCTTCTGATAATCCACAAATTTGGCTTGGGATTCTCCAATTAAAGAATTAATAACAAGTACATAATCCTCACCCAACTTATCCACTGTTTCTTGAACACCTGAAACATTATCCGTTATCTTTAATGTAGCAGTTATTTCTACAGGGCCATCCTTTGTATTAAAATGTGTGGGAGAGAGAGAGAGCTCTTCTATTACAGGAGGAGCAATATCATATTCTGTGGCATGGTTTGTAAAAGCAAAAGAAGGTTCTAGCTCATCAAAAAAGGTAGGATTACCTAAGGAGTCAGCGATATAGGCATCTGTCCCTGGTCTCCAATCCCCTGAAGCAGAATATTTCTTTAAAGTTGCACTACCTTCAACTTTATTTCCAGATTTTTCAAAAAGCTTAAAACGTAAAGATTTCGATTCCTTTGTATCTTTCTCTGCATAAAAAAATATCTCTAAATACTCTGAATTATCAAGATCCTTCTCAAAAGAGAGACCGTTATCATCAGAGAGAGTAATCTCTAATGTTACGTTCACATCGATATCAGTAGTATCTATTTCCTCTGGGCTAAAAGACCATTCAGAAATTACTGGTCCTGTAACATCTTCTACAGTTGCCTCATTTGTAATAGGTGGATGCTCTACCCACTCATAATTGTCCTTCTGCCCGTTCTTACCTGGGTTCAAACAAGCCATTGAAGTAATATGTAGTCTCCAATCTCCAGTTGCAGAGTACTGTGGAAAAGTAACTTCTGCCCTATATATCCCATCATACTCATCACCACAACCATCAAGACCTTCTCTAAAATCAGAAGGAAGAGTATCACAAGTACCTGTCATTAATTGGAAATTTACCTTTTTCCTCTGACCATTAAAGATATTATTCTCATGATCTGTTCTATCAGTTATATCAAGCTTTAAGGGCCTAATATTTGCCTCTATATAATCATTAACACCTTCTTCACCCCTAATCCTAACATATGTTACCAGAGTGCCTGGGCTATCTTCAGTATTAAAAGTCGTCTCTGGAAAATAAAGAGCCACTACTTCAGGAAGTGACCTAGGAGAAGATTGCGCCTTTGCAAAAAACTTAGGTAATACAAAGGATAAGGAAAGTAGTAAGAAAAGGGAAAAGTAAACAAAAAGATACTTCTTCTTAAGCATTTAAATTAATACTTAATTTATTTAGTATAAATGTATCAGCACCGTATATATAAGTCAATAGATTTAACCTGTATAAATACTTGACATTAACCCTATCTTTGATATATCATCATATGGGTATATAC
>JAAZIL010000068.1 GCA_012800885.1 Candidatus Dojkabacteria bacterium | reverse complement strand
GAAGATATGCACTACATAAACACATACGGTTCAGCATCACATATTGCTTACAAAGAGAGTAAAAGTAGATATGCTAAAGTAACAGATAAATATAACTGGGTTGAAGATGTACATAGAGGCATTAGTAGAAACCTCTCTCTAAGAGAGAAAGAGATCTCTGTTCCTATCAATGTTAAAATATTTTCAAATAAGGTGTATGCATTTACACCTAAAGGGAAAATTATACCTCTAGATAGTGGCGATACAGTTATAGATTTTGCATTTAAAGTACATACTGATATCGGGAATAGGATGGTATCTGCCCAAGTGAATGATAAAGCAGTTAAGCTTGATTATAAAGTAGAAACAGGTGACACTATCAAAATAAATACACAGATAGGCAAAACAAGAGTTAAACTAGATTGGGTGCAATATGCAAACTCTTCATCTACACAATCAAAAATACAGAGAACTTGGAAAAACTTGTAATACTTTGTAGAATCAGAGAGATGAAAAAGAGAACAAAAAAGGTAGTTGCAAAAATAATCAACATCTTAATAGTGATAGTAATGCTTTTTGGTATTCTAGCACCTATACTACTTTTAATATTTAGTAACAAGTAGATATGGAGGATTTGTCTCTAAATACCTCTATTACAGATATTAAAGGAGTAGGACTAACCCAATCACTGAAACTTAACAAATTAAATATCTCTACCTTAAGAGATTTACTCTTCCATATACCTTTTAGATACAGGGATACATCTGAAATATTAAATATAGAGGATTTTAAATCCTTACAAGAAGGTACCTTTTTAGCCCAGATTGTTGAAACCAAAAATATCTATACAAGAACAAGGAAGATATTAACAAGGGTAAAGGTAGTAGATCAGTACAGTATCCCTCTGGACATTCTTTTCTTTAATCAGAGTTATCTAACTAAAACCTTTAAAAAAGGTGAATGGTATATATTTGATGGTAAGATAACAGAGAAAGGTTCAACCAAGAATATCTATAATCCTAAATATGAGAAATATACAGGAGATATATCAACACAGAAACATCTAGGAAAAATTGTTGGCATCTATCACGAGACAGAGGGTCTCAGCTCTAGATATATTAGAAATATTATTATCCCTTTAAAAAAACATATTACTAAATTAATACTAGATCCTTTACCAAATATACTCCTCAAAGAAAATAATTTACCCTCTCTATCAAAGAGTATCCTCCAAATACATTTCCCTTCTAATCAAGAGAATTTAATTAGTGTAAGAGAGAGGCTAGCTTTTGATGAGATGTTGAATATTGCACTAAATATAGAAAAAGAGAGGGGAAAAAGAAGTAAATACAAAGCACTACCTATTAAAGAGGATCAAGAACTTACTCAAGAGTTCCTTGACTCGCTACCATTCACATTGACTAAGGATCAGATAAAAAGTACAAATGAAATACTGAAAGATCTCTCAAAGAAGAAGCCTATGAATAGGCTACTTAATGGAGATGTAGGAAGTGGTAAAACAGTAGTAGCAGCTATTGCTATACTTCAGGCAGTAAAAGGTGGATACTCCTCCGTTATTATGGCACCTACAACAGTACTTGCTCAACAACACTATGATACATTTAAAAATATTCTTAAGCAGTTTGGTGTTGATGTACAGATATGGATATCTACACATAAGAGTGAACCTAAAACAGAGAATTCTTTAATAGTAGGTACACACGCTGTACTATACAAAAGTAATATACCTAAGAATCTTAACCTTGTAATAATTGATGAACAACATCGATTCGGAGTAGAGCAGAGAGAACAATTGCTTAAAAAGACCTCTACTATACCTCACTACCTTACTATGACAGCTACACCTATCCCCAGAAGTCTTACAGAGATAGTTTTTGGCAGTGTACAGGTATCTACTATTAAAGAGAAACCTGCTATGCAGAAAGAGATTGTAAGTAAGTATGTACCATACAGAAAAAGAGCAGATTGCTTTGAATGGATAAGTAAGAAAATTAAAGATAGTAAATACAAAGAACAAGCCTTTATTGTATACCCCCTTATTGAAGAGAGTGAAAACTTTGATGCAAAAGCTGTATTAGTAGAATATGATAATTTAAAAAACAACCACTTTAGTGATATAGAGATGGAACTCTTGCACGGTAGACTTAAGGAGAAAGAGAAAAGTGCGATACTGGATAAGTTTAGAGAGAAGAAGATAAACATATTGGTATCTACATCTGTAATAGAAGTAGGTATAGATATACCTGATGCCACTATTATGGTAATTGAAGATGCACATAGATTCGGTTTAGCACAACTTCATCAGTTAAGAGGAAGAGTAGGGAGAGGAGAGAGAGAATCATACTGTTTTGTAATACCGAGTGAGAAAGAAGATGGTGATAGCGAAGTAACTAAGAGACTTAAGTACTTTGCTTCACATCCTTCAGGTTTTGATGTAGCAGAGTATGACCTACAAAGGAG
>JAAZIL010000067.1 GCA_012800885.1 Candidatus Dojkabacteria bacterium | reverse complement strand
TCTACTACTAAATTTGCAAAAGATAATACACAGTATCTCTTTGGAGAATTACAGAGAGAGGCCGTATTTTTATTCTCTAACTCTCTGTTTCCAGGTTCGGAAGTTTGTACTTCATGAATCTCGTCACTTAAAGCAGGCTTCCGTTGATGATAGGCATCTAAAAGAGTGGTGTAGTAACTTGTAACTTTGTGTCCTCTATGATTAATTAGGTGATAAGAAGCTGTTTCAAGACTCTTGCTTAATGCTTCTAGCTCTGATTTATCATCTGCCCACATCTCTGAAGAGTAGTCCGCCTTAGATGGAACTAGGGACTCACTAGAGAGCAAGTCTGCTGCCTTGAGAGGAGGTAATCTTCTTAGCCCAGAGACTATCCTCTCCCACTCTTGTGTAACACCGTCTTCAAGGACTCTTGTTACATATGTCGTTCCATCCTTAGAGTAGGCTAGGCCACCATCTGTAACAAACCAATCACCTATATTAAAATACGCTTTGTCTATATACATATTACCTGCATTATCAAAAACTGTTAGATACACCGAAAACGTCCCTGTACGATTCTCTCCAATATTAATAATTACTTCTCCACTATGAGTATTTCCTGATAGGTTAGTTGACCAAAATGACTTATCTGCATTTACCCCACTTAATACTCCTATTACATCGCCACTATTGTCACCTAAAGATGGTGTATGCCAATTACCATCATCTCTAAGAGAGACTCCTGAGGATGTTGTACTTAGACTAATCTCTTGCACATCATCACCTGTAGCAGTTGTAAATATGTTCCCAACTATTGCATACAAACCTCTCGCATTCCCATTGGTATTATTTGCATCCTCCACTTCCCAAGAGAATACCAACCTCTCTTCATCGTTCTTAAATTTCATCCCCTCAATAATCGGTTTATGCTTATCTATAGTCCAAGTCTTACCTGTATTAATCCAGTTCCTAGCATAAAGTTGACCTTCTGTAGGAGTCTCTCTATACCTTAGTTTATTAACAGGCCAAAAGGTATCAAATTTTGTTTGATAATTAGGATATCCCGAAGGAAACTCATAGTTATCATTTGGCGTAAAACTAAATTCATCAAGACCTAGCAGATAGATATTGTAAGTAACCTCTTCCACATTAGCAGATATACCATCACCTGAAAAATACAACTTGAATTTCAAATTTACCTTATTACTGCCCTCTACCTCTATATCCTCTATTACTACCTTTACCATTGCCTTACCATCTGTTGAAGAGATAAAGAAGTATTTATTCCCAAAACCATCATCTGTATAGATTGTATCCTTCCATACCGAAGGAGAAGGTACATAACTGGGTACATAGGCTTTATGAGAAGACCAACTAGTTCCTATTCTACGTATCATAAAGCCCCAGCTATCATCAGAGGGGGCTTGAGGAGAGTTAGAAGAGGAGGAACTTAGCCAAATGGGACTTTCAGGCTTTCCTGACATTGTACTGTTTTTAAACCATACAAAAAGACCTTCAATATCATTTGCACCATCTATATCTGTATATGATGCTGTCATTCTTACAGGATTATTCAGACTTCCAATCTTACCTTCAAGAGAACCTGTTCCTGGTTCACCACTATGAGTATTGCTTGAGAATTGATAATAATTAGCTTCATTGGGAAGAATAACTAGATTTACTGTTGGTTGAGGACTTGTAGGCTCAAAGCAATCTTTAAACTGCTTGTTATCACACTCATTCTTACACTCTCCAAAATCTTCGAGTATCATATTAGGGCTCCCTGAGGGCTGAGAAGGAAGTAATCCCCCGGGGCAAGAAGAAGAACAAGCAGAAGTACATTTACAAGTTCTAGAGTTAGATTGACTACAAGCATTTGTACATGTATAGGTCGCATATGTACCATGTTGACCACTCTCAGAAGTACCCGTAGGACATGCTTTAGGAGTACAAGCAGAAGTACAATAACATGTCGTACTAGCTGTACCTCCACAACCATCTGAGCAAGTGATAGTTATAGATCCATATCCTTTCGAAGATGTCGCATAAGAACCACAACTGCAACCGCGTGGTACACAACAGGTATCAGTACAGTCACAATCCTGAGAACAAGAGCTACCGTATGTACAAGAACCCGAACCATAACAACAATTATCATAATAATATTCTCTGCTTCCCCCAGAACACATTACTCTATTGTGGGCACATGAACCACTAACATAACAATCTAATTCACAAGCTGCACCACAACCTGTATAACAGAGAGGGCCTGAACATCCTAATACGCACCTACCAATAGTCTTATTACAATAAGGATATTGAGCATATATCTTCTGACCCACAAAAAGAAAAGAAAGAGAGAGAATTAAAACAATTTTTAATAGCTTAATCCCGTTGTTCATCATATAGAATATTTAACTTAGTTTGTAAGCATAAGTCTGAATTGCAGAATATATCAACAAATTTATAATAAGAACCTTTATCTCTTTTGAATTCATTATAGAGAACCTGCCAATAACCCGCTAGTTTAAATGGAACATAACCACCAAGAAACTCTATCTCTTCTAGGGTAGCAATGCCATTCTCCTCCATATAATGCTCTAGAAACTCTTTGCATTTCATAATTGCCTCTTTATCTTCTTTTTTACTTTCGTTTAAAGCTTTTAATCCAATATTAGACATAACTATTTTAGACCAAGCATTAAATATATCACTATTATCTGAGTCATTATTGAGAGTTACATGTTCTGCGATTTCATGAGACCTACTGGTGGAGTAAATGTTAAGTCGTTCGCATCCCTCATATGAAATAGTACAAAACAGCTCCAAATCTTCTTGTCTTATCGGACTCATAATACTGTATGATGGGTCAAGTAATTCTGCTAAGTCACTATGTAGTTGTTCACCAGAAATAAGTCCTCTTTTGTATTGTAATACCTTCCATTGCGCATAATTATATAAATCGGTATGCTTAACTCCATCTATTTCAACAAAAAATTCTTTCTCATTGACTTCAATATCATTAAACCATTTATCAAAAACAGCTTGAATATCAACACTATATCTATACAAGTCATCTTTAGTAATTTCAAGAAGACCAAACCCTTCAAACAAGGAAGAATGGCTCTCATAAGAATTAAGGATATCCGACTCTACAAAAGCTTCAATGTTTTTATTGTAACAAACATTAATATCATCTGAAAAGTTTAAAACACAAGCAACCAAAGGTACACCTCCTTCATTAAGATTAAAGTCTTTCTCAATATCGACCTGATCTACTTGTTTGTTAATATATTGAGATAAAGGAGAGGAGGAAATAATATCTTTTATAGATACATTCTTTCTTTTTAACAGAAAAAAGGAGATAAATATAAGGGATAAAAGGATTACAACTAAGGAGATAATAATCCCTGTTTTTTGATTCTTTTTCTCTTTAGATTCCATATAGAGTAAATATCTAGAATATTATTATATCTAATAATACAGAGTACCAGAAAACAAGAAAAGATTAAAATATACTTTATTCTTTAAAGCCTACTTCTGTCTTCTGTATATTAACCTGACTACCAAACAATTCTCTTGCTAATATCCCATATTTTGAGTGATGATTAACAACAAAGGCGGGATATATTAACCTATCACCTAATTTGAGATACCTTTTCATATTCACCTCATTTCTTGAATGAATCCCACCACCAATATAGAAACCATCAAATATTGGACGATCCTCACTCTCCTTAGAAATAGAAATAGTTCCATCAGAAAATATATATGCGTTTACTTCATCATAATGGAGTTGTTGGGTAGAGGAGCCAGAAGATGTCCCTTCCTCAAAGGTTACATTACCTGTAGTAGGAGGACTGTACTTTCGC
>JAAZIL010000066.1 GCA_012800885.1 Candidatus Dojkabacteria bacterium | reverse complement strand
GTTTTAGCTAAAAACTGTATCGATTGCCAATGATATATATCTAAATATAGCTGACTTATATCATTAAAACTTAACAGAAGTCCCTCTTTTCCTAATTCATGAAAAATATCTGAAGAGAGATAATTCTCTAATAGCTGATAACCTCCATCTACGACAACATCTCTAGCAGATAAATCTACCCAGGCAAAAGGTACTCCTTGTAGATAGCCCTGCTGTATATATCTATCTGTAGCAACTGATAATCTACTGACTTTCTCCTCAGGGGTAGATGCAACACCTACAAATACCTCTCCTTTCTCTATCTCTCTATCTGGAATACAGAATCTCTCTTTCTCCATACTTCTATCTTACCTTATTTTATTAATAACATCTTTCACTTTTAATCCTCTTGCTTTCACTCTCATTAAGGTTCTTAACAGAAGAGGTATTCTAGAAATAACGGATGGGTTAGTACGTCTTACTTCACTCGGTATATCAACAATGACAATATCTTTTACTCTCTCATCTGCCACTATTCTTCTCATTGTTTCTACCATCAAGGAACTAAGCACTGCAGAAGTCGTACCGAGTTGGTATGTACGATTATCTTCATCATCTCGTTCTACTAATTCTTGTAGTTGTTCTACAGGTACCTTAAAAGGATTAATGGGGCCTGTAAAAGCATCATAGACATAATTCAAGAATTCTGCTTCTGTTACTAAGCCATCTCTGTAAGCATCTCTTACTCCTTTGAATTCTTCTATTTTCTCTTCATTTAATTCTCCCTTTAATGGTGTCATTCGGTCTTTATCATACCTATACACAGCCACCATCGCTGTACCGGCTAAATCATACCCTACTAGTACAGGTTTCTTAAACTCACATGCTTTTTTATGAAGCTCATAAATCACATCAAGAGACCTAATATCTATACCATCAACAACAATATCAGCATTTCTTACATATTCATTAGCATTCTCCAGAGTCATACCCAGAGGTTCACTTTTAGAATGAATGTATGGATTAACCTCTAGCATGTTTTGCAGAGTCATATCAGCTTTATTCTGGCCTACCTGTGATACAGAGTACTGCTGTCTAGAGAGATTACTAACCTCTACGCTGTCTGGATCCATTACAGTTATCTGTTCAGCTCCTGACCTTACTGCCATCATTGCAATGGGATTTCCGACACTACCTACTCCTGCAATAAGGAGGTTTGTATTTCGGAATTTCTCTTGAATAACAGGATCAACAAATCTCTCTGAAGATACAATCAATTCATTGTAATACTCCTCTCTGGTTAAAGAGTCTATCTGTAAGTCTTTACGCTCTCTTTTTTGCTCGTTCTTTTCAATCATACTATCCTCTATTTTACCATAAAACTGGGTAATAATAAACCTATAGCATTCTTTCTTCAGACTAGATATACAGGAGAGAAGTTAGATATCTATTTCCCAAGCTCCCATATCAGGAATCTCCGTATCTCTAAAGGCTCTCCTAGTTTAGTAGTATTCTCTTCAAGGAGGTTTTTAATTGTTTTAGACTCATCTTTAAACCATTTCTGTTCAAGTAAACACTTCTCTTGGAAAAACTTATTCAGTTTCCCTTCAACAATCTTTTGTGACATATCTGCTGGTTTACCCTCGCTCTCTACCTCTTTCTGAAACAACTCCGTTATTTCATCTAACTTCTCTTTAGGAATATCTTCTCGTGATATATATACAGGTTTCATTGCTGCTATCTGAAGTACTAACTCATGTACAAAAGATCGAAAATCATCATTCCTAGCAACAAAATCTGTTTTACAGATTACCTCTACCATTGATACAAGTTTTCTATCCTGACCGTGTATATATGTATCAATTATCCCCTGAAGATTACTCTCACACTCTCTCTCAATAGGATCATCCCACCCTCTCTCTCTTATTAAAGCAACTGCCTTCTCGAAGTTATTACCTGCTTCTTCAAAAGCCAGCTTACAGTGCCCTATTTTGGCTCTTGTCATACTATGTAATCTACTTATAACATCACTCCTGCTATTGATATACCCTATAGCTTTCTCCATATCACCATTACTCTTTTCTAAAGCTTCTTTACACAGTGCCATTCCTGCTGATGTTTTAGCTCTTAATATCTTTATATCTTCTATTGTTGACATCTACTTAGACTCTCAAATTATTTAATTACCTTCATTATCTCCTCAACAGCTTTCTGCCCTATTCCACTTATTTTTAACAGATCTGTTTCATTCATCTCTTTTAACTCTTCTAAGGTTAAGACTTTCCCATTTAAAAGAGCCTTCTGTACTCTGGTAGAGAGTCCTAAATCTTCTATCTTTGTAGATACACTCTCTGCCTTAATTGCTTCTGCTGCTACATAATCTTCATCGATATTCTTGTCTCTCTTCACTACTCTAACAACACCTCCCTCTCTCTCAGTTACCTTTCTATCCCGTAAAGCCTTCATTCTAGCTCTCTCATCTTCTTCCATTCTTACCTGTCTCTCCTTCTCTTTCTCATACTCTGCTTTTAGATTCTCTAGATTAGCTTTATGATTTTTTCGTAAAGCTACAAGAGATTCTGATTTTTTCCCCTTTTTAATTACTTCTGCAAAAAGATCTACAAAAAGATTTATACTCTTTATAGAGTCATCGTTAGCTGGAATTGGATAATCTACTAGAGTTGGATCACAGTTTGTATCTATTAGAGCAATTATAGGGACCTTTGCTATTCTAGCTTCCCTAATAGCATTCTTCTCCACTTTACTATCTATTACAATTACAAACTTTGGAAGCTCATCCATGAATTTAATACCCTCATATATTTTATTCAATCTATCTACATCTCTCTGAATAATTAATACTTCCTTCTTTACCAAACGACCTTCTCCTGATGCAAGCTGTTCCTCCATCTTCACAAGATTCTGAACACTACTCTTTATTGCATCGAAATTGGTAAATAGTCCTCCTGGCCATCTTTTTGTAATGTAGAATGCACCTATCTCTTGAGCTACTTTCTCAATAATCCCAGCTGCCTGCCCCTTAGTACCTACAATTAACACATTTCCTCTATCTACTTCACTATTTAACTGCTCCAAAGCTTTCTCAAGTAGTTTTCTACTCTTAACAATATCTATAATATGAATACCGTTTCTAGTATCATACACATATTTCTTCATTTTAGGATTCCAAGCACTACTCTTATGACCGAAGTGGGCTCCTGCTTGAAGGAATGTTAATAGATCTGGAATATCTACTTCAAGACTCTTCTTTACAGTCCCTGTCTTAGGTGTTTCTACCTTTTTTGAGACTTTTACTGTTTTTCCCATAACATTTTTCCTTTTATCACCTATCTCTATGGATATATATCCAGGAAATAATTAGAGATATGCGAGATATATATTAAATACGACTCTGATTATATATTCTTTATCTTAATTTTTCAACAAGACACTATACAGATACACTACTCCAACAGTTATTACCGATTACAATATGATCAAGTAGTGGAATACCAACCAGATCAAGAGCCTTTAGGATACTCTCTGTTAAGTTGATATCCTCTTTACTGGGTGTACTATCTCCAGAGGGATGATTGTGTGCTAGAATAACAAAAGCACTATTATTCATAACAGCAGGATACACTACATCTCTTGGAGAGAGATTTGCACAATTTAGGCTCCCAAGTGCCACACTCTCTCTACATATATACTCAAATCTAGAATTAAGACATATAATATCAACTCTCTCTTTTTTTAAATTACACATATCCCTCAGCACTAAATATGCTTGCTCAGTATCCATTATCTTTAACACATCTTTATCAGAGAGACCGTACAATCTTCTTCCCAGTTCTATACCTGAGAGAATTCGCATAGCCAATACCTGCCCTACCCCCTCTATACCCACCAGGGTATCTATCTTGATTGATTGCTCACTTGTTACCCCCTCCTTAATAGCCTTAACAAGGGATCTTGATATCTGTTTAAAATCTCTCCCTTTAATACCACTACCTACCAATATCTCAACTAATTCAGTGTCTGAAAGAATCTCTACTCCACCCTGTTGGAATTTTTCTCTCGGTAACATAAACAGATATTAAAGGAAAGATATGAAAAAATCTTTAATCTTTCTTTTTCTCTTTCTTAATATACTTGCAATTCGGATAACCACTACACCCTATAAATGATTTCCCCCATTTACTCCTTCGCTCTACTAAATGTTTACCGCACTCAGGACACTCTTCTTTTAAAAGCAAAGGTTGTGTCCCTTTACAATCAGGATATCTCTCACATGCCCAGAATAGCCCATACTTACTATTCTTCAATATCATCTTTGAACCACACTCAGGACACTTCTCTACTTTTAGATATTTCTTGTAATCTAAACTATCCTGCCCTCCCTCAAGATCTTTCATTCCTTTACAATCAGGAAATCTAGAACAACTTAAGAACTTACCGTATCTTCCAAGCCTTACAACCATACCGGAGCCACACTCTGGGCACTTCTTATCTGATTTAGAGAGAATTACTACATCCTCCTTTGAAACCTCCTTCATAGCCTTCTGTATATTCTTCATAAGAGGCTTGTACTCTCTATCCAGAAATGGAATATATTCTAATTTCCCATTAGCAATCTTATCCAATCTATTCTCTACATTAGCAGTATATTCATAATCTACTAAATCAGAGAATTTCTCTTTAAGAAGATGTGTAACAACCCTACCAATATCTGTAGGTAGAAGAAATCTACTCTCTTTCAAAACATAGCTTCTCTGAAGAATTGTAGCAATAGTACTTGCGTAAGTAGACGGTCTACCAATACCTAAAGATTCTAACTTCTTTACCAATGTTGCCTCAGTATATCTGCTAGGTGGTTGAGTAAATTTCTGCTCTGTTTCAAATTTCTTCTTTTTAAATATATCATCCTTCTTTACACCAGAGATCTCTTGCAGAAGCTCATCAGAATCTTTCTCTTTACCGTATACTACTCTAAAACCATCAAAAAGTGTCTTCTGCGCACCTACAGAGAAAGTATATATATTAGGAAGTTCTCCCTCTGGTTCTAGATATATTGTTAAATTCTCTACTCTTTTCTGCTCCATCTGTGAGGATACCGCTCTCTTCCATATTAGGTCATACAGTTTAGCCTCAGGAGTACCTACTTTAGTCTTAATCTCCTTATATGTCAGAGAGAAATCACTTGGTCTAATAGCTTCATGTGCTTCCTGTACATTTTTACTCCTGTTTTTGTAATACTTAGGAGATGCTGGAAGGTACTCTTTACCATATTTTTCCGGAATAATCTTCCTAATACTTTTAATAGCTTTCTCAGAGAGAAATACTGAGTCTGTTCTCATATATGTAATATATCCTGACTGATAGAGAGATTGTGCTAAAGCCATAGTCCTTTTTGCACTGTAACCTAATACATTGTTTCCTGATTGCTGTAGTGTAGATGTGGTATAGGGGGGGTATGGATTCCTCTTTATCTCTTTTTTAACAATATCTACTACCTTGTATTTACTCTCTCCAAGTATCTTCTTGATACTATTTATCTCTTTTTCAGAATTAGGAACATACTTTTTCCCATCTCTCTTTATTAACTTAATCCTTAATTCTTCTTTTTCTCTCTGTACGTGCACAAAGAATTCCCAATACTCTTCTGGTTTAAACTTCTCCCTCTCCTCTTCTCTCTCTACAACTAATCTCAATGCTACTGATTGTACTCTACCTGCTGAGAGACCGTACCAAATCTTCTCCCAAAGCAGTTGTGACAATTTGTAACCAAAGAGTCTGTCCAACACTCTTCTTGCTTTCTGTGCCTCTACCAGATGTTCATCAATTGATGTTGGCTTCTTAATAGCTTCTTCTATCGCCTCTTTTGTAATTTCATGGAAAGATACTCTCTTAGCTCCTTTTATCTTCAAATGCTCTTTAATATGCCAAGCAATAGCCTCTCCTTCTCTATCAGGATCCATAGCTAAGTAGGTATTACCATCTTTTGGTAATGCTTTTTTTAAATCTTTAAGTACTTTACCTTTCCCATATATAACTTCAAATTCAGGTTCATACCCATTATCAACATCTACTCCTAACTGACTCTTTGGTAAATCAATAACATGCCCTACTGTTGCAACAACTTTGTAATCACTACCTAGATACCTGTTAATAGTTTTTGCCTTTGCAGGAGATTCAACAATTAGTAAATTTTTGTAGCTACTATTCTTTGACATATACAGAAGTAAAAATACACAATGTTTAAATAGAAGTCAAACTTACACTATCTTACCTTTTTGAAATTAAAAAATCTTTACCCCTTACTTAACAAAACCATTCTTTACCATCCATACAATCATCTCCTTCATTACCGCTGTAGCATTTGAACTACTACCCCCATCTTCTAAGAAAAGAGAAAAAGAGTACATAGGTTGCTCATATGGAAAGAAACCCCCTACCCAAGCGTGAGTATTTTCATATGTCCCATCCTTATTCAATTTACCAAACTCTGCAGTACCTGTTTTAGCAGCAACAGATGTACCTGTTGTAGAGAGAGTCTTAGCTATTCCTCTTGTACCGTTAACAACCTCCCACATACCTCTTCTTACAATCTTTAAAGACTCTTTAGAAACCACCTCCTCTCTAATTGGAGACACCTGTACCGGATACTCAAAGCCATTCTCATCTACAAACTTCTTTGCCACGTGAGGGGTAAGGAGAGTCCCATCATTTGCAATAGCAGCCATCCAGTTAGACATCTGTATCGGAGTAACTAACCCAATACCTTGCCCTATTACCGCATTACATGAATCACCCTCAGGATACCAAACAGGCTCTAACCAAGGACTAATTGTTTGAGATAATTTAAGTTTGTTCTCAGGGGAGGGTATCCTTCCTAATCCTTCTCCTGGAATATCTATCCCTGTATATTGACCGATACCGAATGATTCAAGGTAAGGTACAAGCTTGTTTATATCCCAATGTCTAATCATTTCACAGAAGTATATATTTGAAGAGACCATCATGGCTTCCACTATATTTAAACTACCGTACGCATTATTCCTAAATTCTTGGAAAGGAGCACCGTTGGAGAATGTATACCCTCTTCTACTTAGATATCTAGTATTGGTAGTTACAACCTTAGCATCTAATCCTGCCGCTGCAACTACT
>JAAZIL010000065.1 GCA_012800885.1 Candidatus Dojkabacteria bacterium | reverse complement strand
CTGGATACACAACATACATACGCTGCTGGATACGATTGGGTTAATAATCTTGATGGAGTAGTAGATGATGTAGGAGAAACTCTGGGATACAATCGAGTAAAAGCAATTCATGTTAATGACTCTGCTGTGGAGTTGGGAAGTAACAAGGATAGGCATGCAAATATTGGTGAGGGTAAATTAGGTCTGGATACAGTGTATAATATATTGCATAGAGAGGAATTTAAGAATATTCCTTTCATACTAGAGACTCCTGCTCTAAAAAGTCCTGAGAGTATGGGTGATGAGATAGAAAAATTAAAAAAGATAGCTATTAATGATTAATCTTAATGAAAATCAGAAAAAGGCAGTAGAGTGGAAAAAGGGCCCTCTGTTAATAATAGCGGGTGCGGGTACAGGTAAGACAGCAGTAATAACACAGAGAATTATTCATATACTTAACAGTAAATGGGCTAAGTCAGATGAGGTACTAGCTCTAACTTTTACAGAGAAAGCAGCAGGAGAGATGCTTGAGAGAGTGGAGGATGAACTACCTTTAGGGTATGGTGATATATGGGTATCTACTTTTCACTCTTTCTGTGACAGGATACTTAAACAGGAAGCATACTACATGGGCCTTGATTCTAATTACAGATTGATGAATGATGCACAGAGCTACATGTTCTTTAGAAAGTATCTCTTTGATTTGCCTCTTAAGAAATTTAGACCTTACGGTAATCCTACTAAATTTATTAAAGATATACTCTCTCACTTCTCAAGACTACAAGATGAAGACGTTACTCCTGCAGAGTATATTGAGTATGCTAAATCTCTATCCAAGAGAGGTAAAATACAGAAGGAAGAGTATGAAGATACTCTAGAGCTAGCACTAGTATATGAAGAGTATACTAAATTAAAGATTGCAAACTCTAAGGTAGATTTTGGAGATTTAATACTTCTTACTATTAAACTTTTTAGAGAGAAACCTAATGTATTAAAGAGATATCAAGAGAAGTTTAAATATATATTAGTAGATGAGTATCAAGATACTAACTATTCACAGAGTGTACTGGTAAATATTCTTGCTGGTATCGATCCTAAATCAGATCTAAGTAAGATAGGTAAGGTTAATCCTAACTTAACTGTGGTAGGTGATGATGATCAAGCTATATATAAATTTAGAGGTGCTGCTATCTCTAATATTCTACAATTTAAGCAGTATTATCCTAAGGCTAAGGAGATAGTCTTAACAGAGAATTACAGGTCCAGGCAAGAGATACTAGATGGTTCCTATACATTGATAAAAAACAATAATCCATACAGATTAGAAATTACTGAGAAGGTAGACAAAAGATTAATTTCTAAGATGTCATTTCCGCAGGACGATGACATTGTTAATTTAGTAGTATCTCAAGATGGTGATGGAGAAGCAGAGTGGGTGGCTAGAGAGATTCTTGCATTAACTGGGCATAGTCAAGATACAGTAGTGGAGAAAACACAGAAGTATGACCAGAGTGGACAGTCTGCTTTTGTAGAGTTAATACCAGATAGAAAATACAAGTTTAGTGATGTAGCAATATTGGTAAGGGCACATGCACACGCTGAATTAGTAATACAGAATTTAAGATATTTCGGTATACCTTACAAATTAGGTGGTTCAAGAGGGTTGTATTTTAGAGATGAGATTAAGGTGTTGGTGGCATTTTTGAGATTATTAACTGATTACAAAGATGAAATATCAATGTACAGAGTATTGAATATGAATGAGTGGAATCTCACCTCTAGAGAATTTATTGAGATAAACAGATTAGCTAGAGAGCAACACATATCTCTACTAGAGCAGTTAGAGAGTATGTTCGGTGTAAGAGTAGGAAAGGATATGACATTTGTAATTAGTAATATGGGAGAGAAAGTTCTTAGTAAGGAAGCTATTGAAGGGGTCCAGAAACTTCTAGTAGTATTTAATGATTGTATTAAAATGGTGAAAGAGAGTGTATCTATTGGTCAAATTCTCTATCATTTTGTACAAGAGAGTGGATATATTGAGAGCTTACTTGAAGAGAAGGATGGTATCGCACAGTTTAAAGTGAATAATTTGAATAGATTCTTTAATACAATAAAGGAGTATGAAACAGATAATCCAGAATCGAATATATATGAATATATTGATTTTCTTAACTACAGTATTGAAGTAGGAGAATCTCCTCTTGTAGATCAGATGGATTTAACAGAGTACGATGCAGTAAATATTCTTACTGTACACGGTGCTAAAGGTTTAGAATTTCCGGTAGTATTTCTTGTCAATTTAGTGTCTGACAGATTCCCTTCTCAGAACAGGAGAGATACTATTCCTATCCCTGATGAATTGATAAAGGAGTCCTTATCAGGCTTAGATGACAGAGAAGAACACTTAGCAGAAGAGAGAAGGTTGTTCTATGTGGGTGCAACGAGAGCTAAAGAGAAACTCTATTTATCTGCTGCTAATTATTACGGTACAGCTAAAAGAAAAAAAAGACAGAGTATATTCTTAAATGAAATTATGGATAGAGATGTTACAGAGGAGTTTGATAATCCTAAGATAGTAAAACTAGAAGGGGATAGAGAGATCTTCTCTCCAGTACCTGAAGAGGACTTTAATGCAAAGGAGATAGATATAGAGGTTGGTAGGAAGGTTAGTTATTCTCAAGTAAATATGTATGAGGTGTGTCCTAAAAAGTATGAGTATGCATATGTACTAAAGGTACCTTCTAAAGCTCATGCGTCTCTTTCATTTGGTAGCACTGTTCATAATACTTTGAAAGATTTCTACAATATATTTAAGAGATACAGAGAAGGGTTAGGTATAACGGACCTACCTACAAAAGAGGATTTGGTAGAATTGTTCAGAAAGAATTGGATAAAGAGAGGGTATGAGAGTAAAAAGCATGAGGATAGTAGGAAGGAAGATGGAGTAAAAATACTAGAGAGATACTATGATGAGTTCTTTAATACAGAAGATGTCCCTTATGCTATAGAGAAGATGTTTAAAGTGAATCTTCCAGATAGTAGTTTTGTAGGAATAATAGATAGAATGGATTTAGTAGATACTGTAGATGATGTTCCCTATGTTGAGATAATTGATTACAAGACAGGTAAGTTAAAGAGTAAGCTTGAGGCTAAGAAAGATTTACAGCTACCTCTGTACTGTCTATTTGCAGAGCAGAGTTTAGGTGTTAAGGTTGTTAAGGCTAAATATATGTTTGTAGAAGAGGGTATTGAGATGGAGATAGATATCTCCCAAGAGAGAAAGGAAATTGCAAAGGAGAATGTTTTAGATGTAATAGAGAGCATAAAGAGGAAAGAGTTTAAAGCAGATCCTAGTTTGTTTAAGTGTAAATATTGTGATTATAATTCTATATGTAAAGATGCTATATTAAATTAGGTTTTAAAAAGAACAAAAGTTTAGTATAATTCTTGATGCTTATGATAAACAGCACTATAATTTATGCAGATAGCCTAAAGGACAGACTCAATGAGTTAACAAGTTCTACAGATGGAGAGATTGAAGGTTTTGTGAATGCTTTTATTAACTTTGCCTTCCCATTGAGTGTAGTATGTCTGTTTCTTCTTCTCTCGTTCTCTGCATACAAATTAATAACAAGTAGAGGAAACCCAGAATCACTTAAAGAAGCAAGGGAGCAGATAGGTAGTGCTGTTATGGGTTTTGTATTTATTCTGTTATCTGTTTTGATTCTTGTTTTACTTAGTAGCTTATTTGGTATTCAGTTGGAGAGATAGTGTTAAAATAAATTGTTATTTATTTTTAAATGGGATTTAATATAGGGGGGTATAATATTAGGATTCCTTTCTCCTTGCGTAATATTAGCTCGATGCCTGATTTCCTTCAATGGATTATAGATATCCTTGGCTATATGATTATTCTCTCTATAGTGGTTGCTGTTGCCATGTTAATCTACTCAGGTATTACATATATTACTTCTTCGGGAGATGAAGAGAAAATTAGAAAAGCAGGAGGTGCACTAACTGCTGCTATAGTTGGGTTAGTAGTTGTGTTTGTTATTCGTGTTTTTCTATTATTTATACTTAATACTTTCTTGCTTTGATAGAATTAGTGTATTATAATTTTACACTTAAACCTATATTTAATTTTTAATATATTTAAAATGAAGAAGCCTTTTCTAAAAATACTAGGGACAGGGATGTTTCTGATGAACACATACTCTTTAGCACAAGCACAAACTGCGGACGATCCACTAAGTTGGATTCCTGTAGGAGGTTCAACGAAACCAGTAGAACAAATAGTTCTGGATGCTCTTAACTGGTTCTTAGCTTTAGGTGCATTGGCAGCCGTTGTAGTACTAATTGTTGCAGGTATTATGTATATTACTGCTTCAGGTGATGAGGCAAAGATTGGTAAAGCTACTAAGACATTGACATTTGCAATAATAGGGTTAGTAGTCTGTTTTATTGCTGTTATGTTAGTAAACTTTGTGCTTAAGAACTTCTTGTCTGTAGAGAAGAATTTAGGTCAATAATAAATCAAGCAGTAGTTTATACAATTAGATGGAATACAGTATGTTTATATCTTTCTCGGAAATACAGGGACTTCCTGACACAACCTTGCCAGTGCTTGTTATGACTGCTATTGAGTGGCTACTTAATTTTACCGTAGTACTCTGTGTATTGATGATAATAGTGGCTGGATTCCAATACATATTCTCCTTAGGTGAGGAAGAAAAAATTAAGAAGGCAACTTCATCTCTTCTTTTTGCACTGCTAGGGATAGTAATAGCATTTATAGCACCAACGATAATACAGTTTGTATTAGATACCTTTCTTTTATAATTTAATACAGAGTAGAATAATGATAAATAGTGTAATGAGCTATTTTGTTACTAAAGTATATGCGGCAGATACCCAAGAGCCTCCACAATTAGGAGAATTATTTAATTCGCTGGATAATATTATTCAATGGATTCACCCTATAGGGGTAGTGATTGCTTCTGCAATATTAATTCTAGGGGGCTACATGTGGATGACATCTGGAGGTGATCCAAATAGAAAACAGCAGGCCCAAGGAGTGTTAACATGGGGTATAGCTGGTTTAGTCTTCCTTTTCCTTGTGAGAGGGCTGATAATTTTCATCTCCCGTTTCCTCTCCCCAGGTTTTACTGGCCCCTAAGTACTAACTTAATACTTGTTATCTCTTTTTTACTCTCTGAATATTTCTCTTTCTCTCTTATCCGAGTATCAGATCAAATAGATGGTATAATTATTTAATGTCCCAAAAGAATACTGTCCAAAAATATATACTGTTTTTTCTCTCCTTCCTTTTTTGTTCTGTTCTTTTTTTTCATTTCAACCTTCCAGTGTATTCAAATACGGTTGACTATCTAGAAGGTAAAGTAGATAAAACTAAAGAAGAGATAGAGAAACAGAAGACTTTTCTTAATCAGATTGAAGAGAAAATTAAAGAGATAGGTGGTAGTAATTACTCTCTCTCTCAACAATTATCTCTTCTAAATGAGGAGATTGATAATTTGAAGGAGGAGATAGAGCAGAGTAATGCAGAGATAGAACAGAAATTAAATGAGATAGAGGAGAAAGAGAAAGTACTTGAGCAGAAGAGAGAGTTTCTAAATGAGGTGTCTGGAGAGTTGTATATGAAGAGTAGATACAGTAGTAGTCACCTGTTTTTCTCTCTTAGTAATCTTAATCAGGTACTTCAGAGTATGTTTGTAAGAAGAACAGCAATCTCTATACTAAGAGAAGATATTGAGGAGGTAAATGGGCAATATATGACATTACTGGATGTGAGGAGTAGCTTAGAGGAAGAGAAACTGAAGTTAGATACACAGAAGAAAGATTTAGATGCATCGTACGATCTGCTTGCTAAAGAGAAACAGAGGGTTCAAGCAGAATTAAATGTTCAGTTAACAACAAAGAGTATGGTAAACAGAACAATAAATGGATTGTCTACACAACTCTCTGATTTACAATACCAGTTAATTATTGCAAGACAAGGAGGTACATATGTTAATCCAGCTTCTGTACCTACTAGTAGTAGTGATCCTAATCTCTCTTTGGCAGGATTTAATTCGAATGCACCTGCAGGATCATTCGGGGTGTTTTCAATTGGAGCATATACTCATAGGAATGGGATGAGCCAGTGGGGAGCAAGAGCTAGGGCGAATGCTGGTCAGACATATCAACAGATACTCAATGCATACTATCCAGGTAAGATATTTAGAGCAGATACTGTTGTAATTAATGGGGTAGTGGAAAATATCACTGTTAAAATGCCAACCACAACGTATGGGAAGTTGAATCTAGAGGATGATTATCTCTTAAGATTAAATGAAGTACCGGAGTCTTGGCCTATGGAGGTATTAAAAGCTCAGGCAATTGCTGCTAGGACTTATGCAATAAATTATACTCAGAATGGAAGAAAAGCTATATGTACAACAGAGAGTTGCCAAGTAGTTGGTACTACTAAAAAAGGAGGAGCTTGGAAGACAGCAGTAGAGGCTACAAGAGGGGTAATACTTACTGATGGAGGTGGGAATCCGTTCTCTACACAGTATGCAGCAGTACACGGTGGCTGGGGTAATCATGTTAAATGGGATACTACAGATG
>JAAZIL010000064.1 GCA_012800885.1 Candidatus Dojkabacteria bacterium | reverse complement strand
CTATTCTTCTTGTATTGACTCCCTACCGAAGGTTTCTCCAGCTCAATAACAGGAGCATTCTCTGGTCCAAGTGGTAGAGGACAGAGAGCACTCTCTGGAAGAGAGAGAATGTAAGGTCCTGCCTTTATTAAATTAGCAATATATGTATCTTGTTGGTATTTATTTGCTAATGAGGTAGTGATATGGATTTTACTCTCTAACAAATCATAAGCTTGTGCAAGCTCTAAGTTAGTAGGAATTAAACCGTTAGCTTTACATACAAGAACTATTTCTCTTTCATCTGTTGGAGGGGGACTCCCTGCTATGTACACAGAGGCTTCTTTTGCACATTCAACACCCTCTGCTGGCGTTGCACCAGTATCTGTACATACAGATGTAGAGAGTATACCTGCCGGTCTTGCAAAGGTTTCTGGCTTATACCTATCTGCTAACCTACTTACAATTCCATGAGCTATCGGTAGAGGTACGGTTGTAGAGTAGGCACCTGGAGTAATTGTATTATCGTTGTTACCCGTCCATATACCCACCACTATATTTTTATGATACATCATGGCTGTTAAATCTCTAGGTCCATCGGTAGTACCAGTCTTAAAACACACATTCTTGCCTGCTACACGTCCATAACTAACACCTAATCTATCTCCGTGTCCTCCTAAATCACAGAGTATGTAATTAAGAAGATATATCTCTTTCTCATCTACTACCCTTTTAGCTTTAGCGGATGTATTCTCTTTTATAACATTCCCTTTAGAATCTATTACCTTAAGTATGGAAAGAGTATCATTTTTCATTCCCTCATTTGCAAATACTGTAAATGCAGAAGTGTGTTCTATCATTTTCATCTCTCCTGCACCTAAAGCTAAAGCCAAACCGTAATCTCCTTTATTCCTTAATGTAGTAATGCCTAACTTCTCAACAGTCTGCAGAAATGAATCAATACCAATCATTTGAAGAGTATATACAGAAGATGTGTTTCTAGATCTCCCTAAGTTTCTTCTAGCTGTTCCTATGCCTTCAAACTTTTTATCCCAGTTATCAGGACTATAGTTTGTACCAAAAGTCATCTTAATGTCTGGTGCCAATGTCCAAGGACCATACCCTTGTGAAAATGCTGTAAGATAAACATACGGCTTAGCAGATGAACCCATCTGTCTCTCTCTGGTGATCACATTAACATTACCATCTATTTTCGGATTAGAGACATTCCAGTAATCTATAGAACCTACCATTGCTAAAATCTCTCCTGTATTAGGATCCATTACAACCGCTGCACCATTATTTACTGTATGCCTAAGTCCTCTCTCTGAGATGCCTTTCCTTATCTCATCTTCTGCTATCTCTTGTACAGAAGAATCTAAGGTAGTTGTAACTTTCAAACCTCCTCTTTCAACTCTATCTACTCCAAACTCTGCTTCTAATTGTTGTTTTACATAGAATACAAAGTGTGGCGCTTTAATATCTATTCTTTTAGTTGAATACACTAATTCTTCCTCCTTTGCTGCCTCAATCTCTTCTTCAGTTACTCCTGTTAAGTTCTTGTTTTTTAACATCTGCCTTAGCACGTACGCCTGTCTTGTTTTAGCTAATTCAGGCTTAGAACCAAATAGAGGAGAGTAATTCCCAGGACTCTGTATTAATCCAGCTATTAGAGCACTCTCTGCCAATGTTAAATCACTAGCATCTTTACCGAAATATGCATGAGCTGCAGCTTGGAAACCGTAGTTAACTCCACCTAGTGGTACCTCATTCATATACATCTGGAGTATTTCATCTTTAGTTAAGGATTGCTCAATCTGCATTGTAATTAAAATCTCTTTTATCTTTCTAGAATACTTCTGCTCATATGCTTCTTCACCCAATACATCAAAAAGAATAGTATTTCTAACCAACTGTTGTGTTATTGTACTAGCTCCTCTTACAACAGAACCTTTACGTAAGTTCTGAATAAAAGCCATGATAATACTGAGATAATCTAGACCTTTATGTTGGTAGAAATCTATATCCTCAGCAGATAGTAAAGCCCATTTAGTATGTTCCGGAATCTGATCTATTGAGAGAAACTCTCTATTCTGCTCACCGTATACTGTATAAAGCAGTACTCCGTTTCTATCAAAAATCTGTGTACTCTGAGCGGAGCTTCTCTCTACTAGTTTATCTGGTGAAGGTAAGGAGTTCTGTAAATTTTTAAGATAAACGCCAACAACAATTAATACTAAACAGAAAAGAAAGAAACAGATAGCAACTACGATATAGAGGATCTTTTTAAACTTAGCACTCTTTAACTTCCCACCTAGGCCTTTACTAAGCTTTTTTCTCTTCTTACCACTTGTCATATTTGCTGTATACCTTTTAACTCTGCTATAACTACTTAGTGAAGTAGGAGAGACCCTCTTAAGAGGCTTTCTCTTTTTAGCTTGCTTGTATTTTGGCAGAGAGAACTTGTATCTCATAATTAAAATATAGCGAATTTTATATATTAAATATATATTATTTACTCTAATTATTCAATCTCCATATCTAAATGATATAATGAAAAGATGAAGAAAAAAATATTACAAACACAACCCTATAAAGGAACAAAAGATTGGTATCCAGAAGACCTGCAAGAAAGGAACTTCATTTTTGACACTTGGATAAAAGTTGCTCAAAGATATGGTTATGAAGAGTATGATACACCTCTACTAGAAGAAGCTTCTCTTTACAGAGTTAAATCTGGAGATGAGATAGCAAATAATCAGTTATATAGTTTTAAAGATAAAGGTAATAGAGAAGTAGCTATTAGACCCGAAATGACTCCATCTTTAGCAAGATTAGTTGCAAAAAGGAAAAATGAACTAACATTTCCTCTAAGATGGTTTAATATTGGGAAATATTACAGATATGAAAGACCTCAGAAGGGGAGAAATAGGGAGTTTTTTCAATTAAACATAGATATCTTAGGCGTTAGTGAGATAAGTGCAGAGGTAGAGATTATTCAATATATTACAGATGTGATGAGAGAGTTTAAAGCTCCGAAAGAGAGCTATGAATTAAGAATCAGTAGTAGGGATCTTCTTAACTATCTGTTTGATGAAATTATTAAAGTAGAGAAAGAGATGAGAAAGAAACTCTCAAGAGCGCTAGATAATTATCTAAAGATGGAAGAAAATCTTTTTAAAGCATATCTTGAAGAGCTAGGATTAAATAGAGAACAAGTAGAGAAAATATTAGGCTTTCTCAATTGGGAAATATCTGATTTAAAAAACATTCAAAACGAATCTAAAGGTGCTAAACAGTTAGTAGAATTATTTGAAATACTTGATCGTCTTAATACCCCCTCAGTAGTATTCTCTCCATCTATTGTAAGAGGTTTAGCTTACTACACAGGTATTGTTTTAGAGATGTTTGAGGTAAAACAAGGAGAGAGGCCAAGAGCTATGTTTGGAGGAGGTAGATATGATAACTTACTAGAAATTTTTGGTAAGGAGAAAATCCCTGCATTCGGATTAGGATGGGGAGATGAAACAACGCTTAATTTTCTTAAATACAACAATTTACTCCCACAATACAGTAATAATATTGATATCTTTGTCTGTTTAATGGATAACAAACTACTCACTGAGACGCTATCATTAACCTCATTTCTTAGGAGTAAGGATTTAAATGTATTACAACAACTTAAGACAATTAAACTAAGTAAACAGATTAAGTATGCAGACAGAAAAAAGATACCCTACATTGCTATCTTAGGTGAAGATGAGTTAAACAAAGGAGTAATACAGATAAAAGATATGAATAGTCGAAATTCTTTCTTAATTAAGAAAGAAGATATCATAGCAAAGATGAATGGTTCTTAATATATTGCGATAGTGCTAATATCTCATCCATTATAATATTCGCACTATATTAGTAGTTGAGAATAACAATAGAATACACTCTATTCTAGAATGTACCGATAACAACCTGTTCTACCTAAGAACTGATACCATTAAACATGGGCTTGAATTGATAAGTGAAGTTGATATAGACCTAGTTTGTATAAATATTATCCCTTTTAGTAAGGAGGTATTAAACCTTATTCTTACAATAAAGAGAAAGAGGCTAGATACTAGAATTTTCTGTGTTTTACCAGATAAAAAGGAGATTATCTTAAGCTGTATATCACACGGTATAGATGACTTTATACTGAATGATAGCTATAACAAACTATCATTTACATGTAGAGTAGAGAGATTGCTACATGATAAACCCTTTCTTAAGTTAGATATTAAATATTTTAATAATATCTACCTAAACCTAGTAAGTGGTGAGATGTATCTTAGAGGGAAAATGATTAGGTTAACAGGTTTTGAGTGTGTCTTTTTGGATTACATTATTGAAAAAAATGGTATATGTAACCTTATACACTTTGCAAAATATTACAATCATATAAACAAGAAAAATATCTCTACTAAATGCTTAATTGTGTATATAAATAGATTAAAGAGAAAAATATATACTCTTACGGGAGAGAAGATAATTAAATCAAGATACGGTTACGGATACTACCTTGATGCTTAAATCTTCTTCTTCCATTTAGCAATCATACTTAGAGCTTCTATTGGTGTAATATTATCAATATCTATATCTTGTATCTCTTTCTCTATCTCTGAATCAGACGGTACAAAGAGAGAGAATTGATGTGAAGGGTCTGTATTGTTTTTACTCTTCTCAGTATCTATTATTCCACCTTCTCTTACCTTGCTCTCTAGTACAAACATCTGTTCCTGCTCAAAACCTTCTAGTATCTCTTTTGCTCTACCAATAATTGTTTCAGGTAAGCCTGCCATTTTTGCTACATATATACCGTAACTCCTATCTGTTCCACCCTCTATAATTTTCCTTAAAAAGATTACAGTACCTTCTGTAAGATCTTCTTCTACTAAAACATTGTAATTCTTCACTCTACTAGGAATCCTCTCAGAGAGTTTAATAAGTTCATGATAGTGTGTTGCAAACAGTGTTCTAGCCTTTAGCTCATTTACTAAATATTCAGCTAATGCCCAAGCTATACTAACACCATCATATGTACTAGTACCTCTACCAACCTCATCTAGTACTATTAAGCTGTATTTGGTCGCATTATTAACTATATTCGCTGCTTCATCCATCTCTACCATAAAAGTGCTTCTACCTTTTGAAAGATCATCTGATGCACCAACTCTAGTAAATATCCTATCCACTAGAGAGAGGGTCATACTTTTTGCAGGGACATAACAACCTATCTGAGCAAGTAGTACTAATGTTGCAACTTGCCTAATATATGTTGATTTACCAGACATATTAGGACCTGTAAGAATAGAGAGTACAGTACTAACAGAATCTAGAAAGGAGTTGTTTGAAATAAATTCTTCCTCAGAGAGTACCTCTACCAACGGATGTCTTCCTCCTTTAATATCAATAATTCCATCATTCTCTCCCATATCATAAATCTTAGGTTTTACATACTCTCTCTCTGTAGCTAATTTTGCAAAACCGGATAATACATCTGTTTTTGCAATAATAGTAGATAACTCTTGAAGTATTGGAATATACTGTAGTAGTGACTCTCTAAATTCATTAAACAGTTGATACTCAAGTTCATTCAATTTCTCCTGAGCATTTAGTATTACATCTTCTCTCTCTTTGAGTTCCTCTGTAATATATCTCTCACTGTTTACCAATGTCTGTTTCCTAATATATCTTTCAGGAACTTTACTCTGGTGTGCTCTTGTAACCTCAATATAGTAGCCAAATACTTTATTGTAGCCAATCTTTAAGGATGGTATCTGAGTACTCTCTTTCTCTTTCTTCTCAAACTCTTTAATCCAAGTCTTACTATCTCCTGAGAGTTCCCTTAATTCTTTTACATTATCATTATACGAAGACTTAATTATTCCTCCTTCAGAGAGAAGAGTAGGGGGATTATCTACTATACAGTTATCAATACTGCTAATTATTTGAGAAAGACTATTCTTGTACCCACTAAGTAGGTTCTTAAGTTCTTTGATTCCAGAGAACTCTTTTAGTAATATCTGAATTGATTCAAGTGATGTTTGCAGTGCCTTTAAATCTCTCCCATTTACTCTTGCTAATCCTATTTTACCTACCAACCTCTCTATATCATTCACATCTGAGAGAATCTCCTTTGTTACTTTTAGAAGGCTCGAGTCATTATAAAAGATATCTACCATATTAAGCCTATCTTCAATTTCGTCTCTCTGGATTAATGGATTTAATAGCCAAGAATAGAGAAGTCTTCTTCCCATCAGTGTAGAGGTAAAGTCAATGACAGAGAAAAGAGAATCTTGAATGTCACCACTATATGAATTACGTACCAATTCCAAATTTCTAACAGTAGCCTGATCTAGTATCATGTTACCTAGGATGTTCTTTTTTTTAGGTTTTTTAATATGTACAGGATCCATTAACTGAGTATCTTGAATATGTTGCAGTATCATTGCCAAAGAACATATATTCGGTTCTTGAAAATCTAAATCAAGGGATTGGAGATTAGATATATTGTAAAACTCTTTAATTAATTCTTCTGCATATTTAATATTTTTTAAACCTTTTGATAGAAACTGTATCGGTATAGTAGGGAATTGGAGTTCTTTCTCATCCTCAATAAGTAATATCTCAGAAGGATCAAAAGAGGAGAGAATATTCTCAATACTCTCCTTACTAAAAGAGAGGGAAATAGAGAATACCTCTCCTGTTAATATATCACAGATAGTAACACCTAAGTCTTTCTTAATCTTACTAAAAGAACATATATAGTTGCTTTTTATACCATCTTCTTGCTCTAGAGTACCTGGTGTTACTATTCTAGTTACACCCCTTTTTACAATACCTTTTGCTAGCTTTGGATCTTCTAATTGATCCACTATTACAACATTGTAACCAGAGTTCACTAATTTAGGTAAATACTGATCTAGTGCTTTATGGGGAAATCCTGCCAGAGGAGTGGGATTAGTTTTTTTATCTCTAGTTGTAAGAGTAATATTTAGCACCTTAGACGCTATCTTTGCATCCTCTCCAAAAGTTTCAAAGAAATCTCCCATACGAAAAAGTACTACCTTATCAGGATATTGTCTCTTAAACCTTAGATACTGGTTCATCATAGGGGTTTGTTTTATACTCTCTGTCATACCCATATTATACACAAGAGATTGTGTATAGTGGTAACTATATACTCAAAGAATTATTTATACCCTAAAATCAGAGTAGATTCCTCTTCTGATACAACTTCTCTTGTTTCTTTTACATTCTCAGGTAGTACAGAGATCCCATACACTCCTCTCTGTACACAGTATCTGACTAAATCTTCACTATCTTGAGCAATAACAATCACCTCCTTTGAAGGAGAGTCTGTAGTATCACAAATTACATCAACAATCTTAAGGGAACTACTGACACCCAGATTATACTTAACATTCTCTGCATCAAATTTATGCCCTTGCATCACTTTCACAATTCTAGGCATATCCAGTATTAGGCCATCTATCTTAGTATCCAGAATCTCATCAGCCAATATTACATCGGTAGGGCTATCCAATATCGCATAGATATTAAAAGAGGCTGTTCTTCTTAACCCCTCTGCAAGTAAGGCTCTCTTAAACTTCTTCATCTCCTCTGCACTCATAGGAGCATATATCCCAATATCAACGTTTCTCTTCTTGTAAACATTTCTCAGTCTTCTTACAATTTTAATTACCCTGTTTAGTAATGTAGGATTGGAAGTATAGTGGGCTAGGCCGTGTGCTGAATCATCCAAGTCAGTATTTTCATACTGTTTCCCCTTGGTTAATCCTCTAAAAGCAGATACTCGTAAACTGCCAATTGAAAGAACAACTCTGTTGCCTTCTGCCAATACTACATAGTCTAGGATCTTTTCACAAATTTTGTTAGAAAACTCCACAAACTTTTTATCTTCCACATACGCCAATATATGCCTACCATCTTCTACTAGTATCTTATCCAAATCAATATGGACAATACCGTGGGAATTTCCTACATAATCTAATAACTCTTTCGGCTCACCCTTAGGTTGCATAAATACACTTGTAGCACAAGGACTAAGATTCATGTCGTGAGGAATTTTCAATTCCTCTTGCACAATATCTTCTTGTTCTTTCTCCATCTCTTCTCTGAGTAAATCTACCCCTACTAACTTCTCTTCTTTGTATGCTTCTACTACTGGATGAACATCTTTTACTTCTTCTTTCTTTTCTTCTAAGAGATATATACTTCCTGTATTGCCATCTAGCTGTATATTCTGTCCATCTTTCAAAAGCAAGGAGACATCTTTTGCACCAACTATTGCAGGAATCCCAAACTCCCTACAAAGAATCGCTGTATCACTAGT
>JAAZIL010000063.1 GCA_012800885.1 Candidatus Dojkabacteria bacterium | reverse complement strand
TAGGTGTAATCCTAACGATTATCATTATTCCTATGACTTTCTCCTTTGTACTAAGTCCTAAATCTTCCTCTATAGATAATTACAGAGATGAGAGTTACTCATACATAGAAGATTCTACTTCACCCTCTCTTTTAATGGGAGAAGGATACAGTGAGTTAAAGACTCTAGCTCCAGAGAAAATAGAGAGTAATCGTGAAGGTCTTAAGGTACAGAAAAATGGGAGCATTACACTCTTAGTGGAGGATTTAGATAGTGCAGTAACAAGCTTGAAAGTTGTTAACAATAAATATCAAGGTCAGATTACAAATATTCTTGACCATGGTAGAGGTAATGATAGAGTAGTACAGATTACAATAAAGATACCTGTAAATAGGTTTGAAGAGTATTATGAAACAGTAAGAGAGATAGATGGTGAAGTCACATATGCAAATATATCCATATTAGATGTTACAGAGGAGTATATAGATATTGCATCTAGATTAACTAATTTAAAAAATACTGAGGTACAATTTACAAAGATTCTAGAGAAAGCAGAAACTATAACAGATATATTAGCTGTACAGAGAGAGTTAAATACTGTACGAGGAGAGATTGAGAGTTATGAGCAGAGGATGAGATATTTTGATAATCAGACAGAGTATTCACATATTAATATCACATTTAGTGTAGATAAAACAGGTATCTCTGTATCAGATGAAAAATGGAGACCTTGGGGAGAGGTAAAGGTTGCTGTAAAAGCTTTACTTACAGTACTTAAGAGTCTTGTTGATGCCATAATTTGGTTAGTAGTATTTTCACCTTTAGTATTAATACCTTATCTATTAATCAGATATTTGATTAGAAGGAGAAAGGCTAAAAAAGCTTAAAAATGGTATAATATAGTGCGTAAGTATCATATACGATCGCGCTAGTTTAACAATTAGTGAGGAAAGTCCGGACTCCGTGTCAGTCATAAACATATTATGATAGGTGCCAACGAAAGTTGGGAGGGAGTGATCTTTCGGATAAAAGGGCAACAGAGAGATATACCACCCAACTAGCTTGTATCAAAACCCGTAGGAGAAACTTGTTTCTTCCCGGATTACAAGTTAGTAGGGAAAGGGTGAAATGGTAGTGTAAGAGACTACCGGGTATTGTAGTAATACAGTACTGCGTGGCAACCCCCCCTGGAGCAAGGTTTGACCGCATAGATAGATGATCGTTTAATACAGAATCCGGCTTATTTGATGCTTACGTATATTTATTAATAAATTTAATTAATCTATATATGATAGAGCAAGAGAGAACAGATGGAGAGGAGAGATCTCTTAAAAAGATGATAAATATTATTGCAGAAGAATTAGCATTTGGTAATAAATCAGAGATAGACTTAACCCTGAGTGAAACTATTGGGAGATACAGTACAATGCCTCCCTATTTCTCTAATGATGTTGAGATGGATCTCTCTGACGACCCTCATATCTTATCTCACAAGTTAGCAGAACGGATTGTTGCAAGAATTCTTGATATAGAGGGAGGTTATAACTTCTCAGGTAGCAAGCCTTCTACCGGTACCGTTTAAAAAAGATTGTTCAGTCATCTCTTTTCTTCCTGCTACTTTTAGCTTCTTTGTTCTTAAACAGATTTTAGAATTATTTGTAGAGAATAATAATTGATTACTACTTACAAAGAGAGTCCCAGGCTTTAGTTTTGTATTACAATTAATTAACTCTGCCTCAAGGATTTGAAGTGTTATACCCTCTATACCTTCCTCACGATTATTCTTTAATGCAGTCCAAGCATCAGGCCAAGGAATCATAGCCCTTACCATTCTCTCAATATACTCTGGTTGCATCTTATCCCAATCTATTTCTGCATTTTTCTTGGATATATCTCTCTGCCAACAGTATGTAGCCTTACTACTCTCCTGTTTAACAGGAACTATCTCTCCTCTAATCCACTCTTCTAAGGTATTACCTAATATATGAGAGGTTCTGTTTACCAACTTCTCTCTCAGAGAGAGATTTGTATCACTCTTGAGTATAGGTTCTTTCAATATTTTAAGAAGATCTCCTTCATCTAGTTTCTCAGACATCAGCATTATTGAGATACCTGTCTCTTCCTCTCCTTCAAGAATAGCTTTCTGTATAGGTACTGCCCCTCTGTACTTCGGTAATATGGAGAAATGAACATTAACTGAACTATACTTAGGGTAATTAATAAAGAATTCTGGTAATATCTCACCGAAGGCTATACAAACAATTAATTCTGGTTTAAAGATATCTAGAGCTTCCCTATACTTTCTAGAATCTTTCTCTGTATGAAATACCTCAATACTATTCTTACGAGCATATTCTTTTACTAAAGAAGGTGTTAGTATCTGTTTTCTCCCAAACGGTTTATCTACAGTAGTAATAACACCTACAATGTTGAATCTAGTATCACGGTGTAGAGTTTTTAAAACCTCTACTGATTGCCAGTTACTTCCAAGAAAGAGTATATCTACAGGGTGTGTGCATAGGTTTCTCATATCACTATTTTACTGTAATATCCTTAATATTACTATATAATACCTACACAC
>JAAZIL010000062.1 GCA_012800885.1 Candidatus Dojkabacteria bacterium | reverse complement strand
TGCATCAAAGTATTTAATCTCTTCTGAGATAAAAGGTACAACCTTTATCTTCTTAATCTCTTTTCTTGCTACAATTTTATCTGCAATCTCTGTTGTAATTAGGGTACCTTTTTTAGCAATATCTTTAATATCTTGATTTAGAATCCTGTTTACTAGCTTTGTCTTTTTGTTCTCGACCTCTTTAATAACAGCTCTATAAGGAGATTCCAAGAAACCGAACTCATTTACTCTAGCTAAAATTGATAATTGTAAAACAACCCCTATATTTGCACTCTCTGGACTTGTAACAGGATCAAATTTTGCATATTGAGAATTGTGTACCTCACGAATACTAAATGTAGCCCTCTCTTTAACAATTCCTCCAGGCCCTGCAGCAGTAACTCTTCTCTTGTGTTCTAATTCTGCTAAGACATTTGTTTGATCCATATATGTGGAGAGTTGATTAGCACCGAAGAAAGATTGTATTGAAGCAGCTATCGGTTTTGTACCAACTAACATTGAAGGAGTAACTTTTGCATCTTGACCGTACAAACTCATCTTGTCCTTAATATTCTTCTCAAGTCTTCTAACCCCACCTAAGAGTTGCCTCTCCAGTACCTCACCTACACTCCTTATTCTCCTATTACTTAAATGATCTATATCATCTGAAGGTTCTACACCGTTACATATATTAATTAATTTCCTTATTATCAAAACAATGTCTTCTGGATAGAGTATAGTTTCTTCAGGATTATTCACATCATAGGTAGTACCCAACTTTCTGTTTAATTGGTATCTACCTATCTTCCCTAAATCAAACTTCCTTTTATTAAAGAAATTACTTTTAATATATTTCTCGGCACTCTCAAGAGTTACAGACTCATCAGGTCTTAACTTACTATATATACTTACAATTGCATCCTCTTTACTCTTAGTAAAATCTCTTGTTAAGGTAGCTTCAATATATCTGTACTCTTCATGATTATCTACATCTTTAAAAAGACTCAGTATCTCTTCATCAGTTTCATATCCGAAAACTCTCAGTAATTCTGTTATCAATACCTTAGGTCTCTTTGGTAAAATTCTCATTGAGATTACATTGTACTTGTTCACTTCAATCTCATACCAAGGACCTCTCCCAGGCATAAGTCTTACTTTGTAAAGATTCCTGTAAGGTAGTGCCGCTGTCTCTTCAAAGAGGATACCCTCTGCTCTTACTATCTGATGTGTTACTACTCTTCTAACCCCATTAACAATAAAGGCTCCATCTTCTGTAATCATAGGTAAATCTGCAACAAATATCTCTTGTTGTTTAATCTCTCCAGTCTTGTTATTTAAAAGCTGTACAGTAGCATATACAGGGACTTCATAAGAGAGGCTCTTTCTCATAGCCTCCTCTACATCTCTGTAAGGATCACCGTATCTAAACGATTTAAACTCTAGAGTCCACATCCTCTCCATAGTATCCTTTACAGGACTAATCTCTTCAAAGAGTCTTTGAAATCCTCCTTCGTAAAAACTATTAAACGAAGTCTTCTGAGCTTCTATTAAACTTGGTATTTCAAAAGAAGTGGGGGTACCTTTTCCCAAATTTATTCTTGAAGCCATATTTCTTTTGGGTTCAGCCATAGAACAGTAAATATAGGTTACAAATTACATGTTTGAAAGCAATAAACCACAAATCACCCTTTAAAATGATCTATGGATACTGTAAATAATCGCTTAATCTAAAGCATAAATTAGATAACTCCAGCGAGTTTAACATATTTAAACGATATAGTCAAAGGATTTTATCCACTTTTTGCATTATCTTTCTAAGGTATATAATATATGAGTGGCAAATCTTTGTCAAAAAGGATAAATTGCTCTATTATATATATACTTACTATCAATCATGGCGAGAAAAAAGAAAAGAGAAAAAATAAATATTAGAAGCTCTGAAACAAAAACTTTCTTTGGACTACTGTTCTTTGTACTGAGTATTGCATTAATACTAACACCTTTTGTTAAGAATCAGGCTGTAATTTTCGTACATATATCTACACTACTTGGATGGCCATCAGTTGTATGGGGAATAGCTCTACTCTCAATATCTGTTCCTCTACTTACTCAGGGTAAATCCTTTATAAATACAGTACAGATAGTTGGGTTTTTCATATTCGCATTCTCATTAAACATCTTACTTACTTTCTGGATACCCATAGAGAGTCTAGATGAAGTAGCTACACTGCAAGGCTCTGGAGGTACTTTAGGAAAGAGCATACACACCGTGGTTAACAATACGGTAGGAGATATTCTTGAATTAGTCATTATTCTTGTTCTTGTTATTGTTGCTTTCTCCTTTATTACAAAGATTGAGATTAAACAGATTGCACAATTAATTGTAGATATGTTTAGCAATATTAAGATTAAGGATCTTAAAAGTAAAATTGATGATTCTCTACCTGATGATAGCCTTGTAATAAGTGGAGGAGATGACATTAAAGTTGACACAGAAGAGAAAGAAGAAGAGATAAAGATTAAAGATGGCCAAAGTACAATACATGAGCCAATTACAACTATGCCCGTAAATAGGCATACCAC
>JAAZIL010000003.1 GCA_012800885.1 Candidatus Dojkabacteria bacterium | reverse complement strand
CCATTACACTACACTCTGCTGCCATTGTTAATCCATCTCCTACAAATAGTTGAGCAAAAGACATTATACTATGTAATTTAGTATGTGGTATTTTTACAATATATTTTTTAAACTGCCTAGGTAACTCTTCCTCAGCAGATAGTATTACTTTTCCATACTTCTCCAGATGCTTAATTATTCTCATCTTCTCCTTGTTCTCCATTCCTCTGTGACCTAAATCATGACTAGCATTCCACGCTACAAATCTTACAAAAGAAAATTTATCTCCTCTTTTTAAACCTATTAATTCTAAATCTTTAGGATTAGGTTCAAAATAGCTAGGATGTAGATAGAACAACTCCTTAAATGTATTTACTCTCTTCTGTTTTTTACCTAAATCCTTTCTGTAATACTTAGGTGTTAATATCTTGTAAGAGAACAATCTAGAGAAAAAAAGAGACTCTACAGATCTCTCTGTATCACAGTACACAATATTCTTCTTACCTATTAAGAATGCTACTATCGCCATCATAGGAGATGGCCTACCTATTAGGATATCTGTTTTAAACTTAATAGCTTCTACTAAATGTTTGAAAGTAGATGTAAGAAGTATCACAGCTTTCTCTACCCTCCCTCTGCCTGTACTCTCACCTATTACTGTATAGGGTATCTTGTATTCATCAAGTACCTCCCAGTTTCTATCTTTTTTAATTACCAGTACCTTCACCTCATGCCCTCTTGCTTCTAACAAATTGATTACATTATGAAATTGATGTGCCCATGCTGGATGAGATATGGATATGAGTACTTTCATTTACTTCTTTTTTTTGAGATTAGGGTAGTAATTCTTTTTGTTGTAATACAATATTTTCTCCTGATTGTTCACTATTCTACCTAACATATCGGATAGTAACCCAAAGAGAGCTATTACTATACCTAGGGTAATGAGGTAGATACCACTAATACCTATGGATTTATAGGGGGATATACTCCCTGTATTTAACCAGTGAACTGATGTAAAAGCTATTCCTAATACACCCAGAACAAAAGGTATTAAACCGAGTATTCCAAAAAATTTAATAGGAGCAAAATCTCTAAATGCTCTCATAATATTAAAAGCAGAGAGGGTTATAAAGCTGAATATACTGGTTACTACTCTTGATTTTCTACCTTTAAAATACTTAATACTGATGGGAATCTGTACAATATTAAGGTTTTTAGATGCCATTAATTGGAATGATTCCTGTGTATATGTATATTTACTATTAATATTCATCTGTAACATAGCTTCTCTACTGTATGCTCTAAAACCACAGGTTACATCAAAAAATTCTTGACGAGTTAATTTACTTACAACATATGCACCAAGCTGATTACCGTAATATTTACTTAAGGACATATTATCTGGTCTCTTACCGTTAGCAAATCTATTACCTGCTACAAAATCTGCTCTTCCTTCTACTATTGGTTTTACTAAATTAGGTATCTCTTCAGGTTTAAATTGTAAATCCCCATCTATATTTACTGCTAAATTAGCACCTAACATAAGGGCTTTATCAATAGCTACTTGAAAAGAGTATGCTAATCTCTTCTGTTGTAGATTTGAGTAAACTATAGCACCGTGCTCTTGTGCTATCTTTACTGTATTATCACTACTTCCATCATCTATTACCATAGTAACAATCTCATCAATACCCTCTATTTTCTTGGGTACTCTATCTAGTAGCTCACCTATGGTTTTCTCTTCATTTAGACAGATTGAAAATACTACTAATTTCATACTTTTATTTGAAAAATTATCTGACACACCCTATCTACCGATACCTCTATAGATTATACCTAATTTCTCAATCTCTTTTTTATTCAACTTATTCATACCATCTACAACCACTTTAATATTTGGATACCCTTTTAGTAGTTTCTCCATATTTAGAAACTCTTTGTGACCTGTACAGAGTAGAATAGCGCGACTTCTCTCTAGAGCTTCCTCTAGTGATTTTACACTACTCATATCAGGAATATATGGGTCATATATATTTAGTTTTGCACCCATTTTCTCTAATATATCCCTTATTATTAAACAGGGACTCTCTCTTAAGTCAGATATATTCTCTTTGTAACTTAGTCCCAGTAGTGCTATCTCTGTTCCTTTTACTGATTTTTTTATTTCATTTAATGCACCTTGCAGTCTACGCACAGTATATTTAGGCATACCACTATTTACTTCACGTGCCATTTTAAGGAACTTATGATTAAAACCACTCTTAGCTGCCCTATTTATTAAATAGTACGGATCTACAGCTATACACTGCCCTCCTACCCCTCTTCCTGGCCAGTGTGGCATAAAAGAGAAAGGTTTGTTAGATGATGCTTCTATCGTTTCTATTAAATCTATACCCATAGCATCAAATGATTTAGCTAATTCATTTACATATGCAATATTTATATCCCTAAATGTATTCTCTATTATCTTTGTAGCCTCTGCTACCTTAAGAGAAGACACCTCATTAATCTCTGCATCTAGAAAAGACCTGTAGAACTCTCCGACAGTATGGACTTTATCCGAAGGGTATGCACCTACATTCCTCGGTATATTGTATACACTCCATTTAGAATCTCCTGGATTAATTCTCTCAGGACAGTGAGCTAGTACAAACTCTTTCTCCTGAAGCTTAGCTCTATTCTTAAGAAGTAGAGGATATATTACCTCTTCACTTGTACCAGGATTTACTGTTGATTCAAGTATTACAGTACTACCCTTTTTCAAGTATCTAGATACCACCTCAGAAGCATTAATAACGGGGGTATAGTCTGGAGTATGGTCATCAAGTACAGGAGTAGGTACACAGATAACAAAGTAGTCTGAATCCTTAAGTATCTCTTCATCACTGGATACCTCTATATCTACCTCTTTAAGATCTTTAGCACATATATTATCATCTATAGGGCAGATCTTTTTCTTAATTAGGTCTACCTGTTTCTCACCTATATCATATCCACACGCTCTATACTTTTTACTTTTTGCTATTGCACATAGTAGAGGTAACCCTACATATCCTAAACCTATTACTGATACTTTTTTCATACTCATTCTGAAAAATTTATACCAGGAATTATACTACAAAGAAGAATACTATTCTTTCTCTACAAAGTAGTCCTTTAACATATCCCTGTAACTTCTAGCCTCAGGTAACTTAGTATTTAGTAGTACAGAGTGCTTCGGTACTTGTGCAACCCTCTCAAAATCATCTAGTTTACACTCTTTAATAGGAGTACTTATACCT
>JAAZIL010000061.1 GCA_012800885.1 Candidatus Dojkabacteria bacterium | reverse complement strand
TACCATTCTCAATATATATAGAGAGAATTAATCCTTGTCTAGTTCCAATCCACTTTACTTGATCAAAATAGAGATTACCTAAACCGTAGAAAATAATACCTTCTCCATAAATCTCATAGGTCTGAGGCTGATGAGCTTGAGTACCTATCACTATATCAGCTCCAAAATCTACTGCTTTTCTAAAAACACCTTTTTGATCTGGATTTGCTAAAGGTTTATAACATATTGGAAATATTACATCTGTGGGAGGATATGAGTAACATTCCTGGAATTGAAATGTAACAATAACTACATCCGCATTCTTTTTAGCCTCAGAGACATCTCTCTCTAACTTTGAAATTGAGTAAGAGTTAGCACCCGCTCTATTTTCTCCAGCCAATGCCATAGTCTTCAACATTGTGTCATAGTAGTTATACCCTACAAATGCAACAGTACTACCTTTTTTCTCTTTGTAAAGTATCTTACTCGCATCCTCACTATTCAGTCCTCCTCCAAAGTAATCCCACCCTAAACTCTTATATATTTCAATACTCTCTTTATTTCTCTGTGACCCAAAATCATTATTATGATTACCTGTTAATTCTACTATATTTACTCCACTAGCTTTTAAAGTCTCAATATATTCAGGCCTTGAACAGAAACGGACTCCACTGTATACAGCACATCCAGGTACAAAGGAAGCTTCATTAGAAACATGAGTAAAATCAGCATCCCCTAGAAATTTCCCTATATATTTTGCTGGATAGCTGTAATTCTTTAAACTATCCATCTTAGAAGCTAACCCTCTGGACATCGCCACTACACCACTCATATTTATTTTTAACACACTCTTACTATCTCCACTTAACTGCTCACCGTACATTATCTCCATATTCCTTTTAAGGATATTCTCCACAAACTCCCTCTTCTCTTTACCCTTCAGTTTAAAACCAACACTTAATCCACCTTCCTCATTTTCAAAAAAGTATTTCCCATTCAAAGATAGTAGCTTCAGTTCACTACTTAAGTATTCAAGTGGAACAATTCCAACACTCTCTTCACTCTCTTTAAGAAAAGATATTAGGTCATCTTTCTCAACTACCTCTACATCACTACCCAGTATTCCTGATATTAAGACACGATCTAATTCAGAATCATCATTCTGAATAAATACTCTCTTACTCTTTTTAATCTCATCTAATGTAATACTCTCTTTTATCCAGTAAGGATGTCCTACAAATACATACCTTCTAGAGAAGAAAGAGTCCACTAACTCCTCATCACTCTCTATTACATATTTTCCTTTTGATGAAAATATGAATCTCTTGGTATTTTCAAATTCAATATCATCCACAGACTCTATAATCTTACTCTGAACACTCTCTGGTATATCACTACTAAATGATACTTTAAAGCTCTCATACTTAACTCTAGGAGGTATATGAAACACCATTTTTACAAGCTTTATAGGAGATATTCTTGCATTAATATAGAGATAGGAAAAAAAGGCTAAAAATGGTATAATAGTGTATATGAGTATTAAGTGTTTCTTAGTACTCTTTTTTTGTTTATTCTCCAAGATTATTCTCTTCATTACTACTTACATAATATATTACTAAAGATTTAATTTACATCTTATCTAACTATGGGACAGTCAAATATGGAAAAGAAAATTCTTACCCTAGGAGCAATTATACTTGCTACAGGAGTAATGTTAAATACAATATATAATATATCTCCTAAACCTGTTGAAGGTAGGCAGGACCTTTTACTTGATCCTGATTATCAAGCAGATCTTCTTTACATTGAAAATAGTGATCAGAAAGATACTATCTTAGAAGAAGGAATATCAACTGATATCTATCACGATGAGTATCAAAACAAGGTGGCAAATGTGAAGGACTTCTTAGAGGAGAGAAACTCACCTCTGGCTCAATACGCTAGTGAGTTTGTAGATGCTGCAGAGTATTACAATATCGATTACAGACTTCTGCCTGCTATATCAATTGTAGAGTCCAGTGGAGGAAGAAACAACTTTAGGAGACACAATGCATGGGGTTGGGGTACAAGGCACTTTAAAACTTGGGAAGAAGGTATCTGGTCCGTATCAGAAGGATTAGCTAACTACTATGCTAGTGGATTAAATACACCTTCTAGGATAGCTACTAGATACTGTCCTGCAAATGCTACAAATTGGGCATCGAAAGTAGGATACTTACTAAACCAAATGGATATCTAACACACTACTTATAAAGGGAGAGAAGTGAATTGAAAACACTTCTAAGCCCTTTAGAGAATATTTTGTACAACTCTTCTCCTAATTTCTCTGAATCATGCCTAATTAAACTCCTTTTTAGAACATCTCCTTTATCTTTTCTAATTACAGAATTAGCTACCAGATCTCTCTTTATTACCACCCTACCATTTGTAGCATGTAAATCATCTTTAAAAAGATGCTCACCCTCTTTAACATACCTTCTGTATGCACTCTCTGGTAATTTACCACTGTTAATTAGAATAAAATCAAACTCTCTCCCTATATATCCCTCTACTAACTCAACCATACTTCTCATTGTTAAGCCTCTAGTTTGACCTATCTTTGACATTAAATTAGGAATAAAGATGAGTTTAGCCTTGGTATTCTGTAATGCATCTGGAATCCCCTTTACAATTATATTCGCAAGGGTAGTAGTATAGAGATCTCCAGGACCTACAATAATATAGTCAGCTTGCATAATAGCCTCTATTGCACCTGTATAAGCACTGGCTTTCCCATCAAAGTAAAATTTCTCTATCTTAATATCCTCCTCTGGCTCATCAATAAGGTGTTCTCCTACTCTTTTACTACCATCAATATACTCTGCTGTTAATGTTACTTTGTCTAAAGTCACAGGGATAATATCTCCATTTACATGAAAAAGAAGCTTCAACATTTCTATAGCTTCAACCTCACTTCCAGTGATATCTGTCATTGCAACCATTAAAAGGTTCCCAAGTGTATGCCCTTTCAGTCCCTCACCTTGTGAGAATCTGTAAGTAAACAACTCTCTTAGTATCCCTCCATCAGTCGTTTCAGAGAGAGCAATGATAGATTTTCTTAAATCACTCAATGGAAGCAAACCGAATTCATCTCTTACTACTGCATTACTACCACCATCATCCATCATACCTACTATTACGCTCAGTTTTAGATCTCTAAATCTTTTTAGCCCTTCCAACACCATAGAGGTACCTGTTCCACCACCAATAACAAGTATTTTCATAATTTAATTGTATATTAAAAAATGATATAATGAAACTACTTAATTAATCACCAAAAACGGAATGAACTTAAAAGTAGGCTCAAAAGTATTCTACCCTTCTCACGGTGCAGGATGGATTAGAGACAAGAAAGAGATTGAATTTGATGGTAAAAAGAATATATATTTTGAATTCGAATTTATAAACTCCTCCTTAACCATCTCTACCCCTATAGATAATGTTGAGAATTTAAATGTAAGAGAGGTTTTCCCACAGAAAGATATAAAGGAGAAGATTACTGTATTGAAAAAAAGAGTATACAAGAATCCTAAAACAACAGATTTTAACAAACTAGTTGAAATATTTAAGAAATTAGAGGAACAAGCAACAATAGAGTCTGCAATAGAGGTGATTCAATACTGTAATCATATTAAGAGACAGAGAGAGAGAGATGGACGATTAATTCCAGTATCAATTGAGAACGAATTAACAAGAGCTATTGGAGATATTGTAGGGGAGTTAGCAGTATCTGCAAATACTGAGCTTAAAACGGCTGCAAATACATTTGAGAAAATAACAGGTATTAGTACTAAATCTCTTAACTTAGACTAGTTACTTCACTATATCAATAACTAAGAAATTCTCATTTACATTGATTCTTTTACCATCATCTATTCTATCTACCTGTTTAATCTCTTTAAGATGTATACTCTCTTTAAGATTCTCTCTATGCTTCTTAATAACCTCTATTATCTCTTTGTCCTCAGAGTGATACCTAATACTTACATACTCACCCATCTCGCACCCTCTCTCTTTTCTAGCTAGTTGTAAACCTCTTACTATCTCATTAACCATACCCTCTTCTGCTAATTCTTTCGTAATTGAGAGATCCATAGTTACAAATATATCTCCCATTTCATGAGTAATATGATCCTTCTTATCTACCTTCTTTTTACTATATTCTACCTTTTTTACATTTAATTCTCCCTTTACAATCTCTAACATCTCCTTATCTGGTATAGAGATATAGGCTTTTGAGAGAGGTTGTCTTAATTTAATTCTATTCTCATCCCTAATATTCAAACCTAAAGAACATATCTCTCTTACAGTATTCATATTCTTAAGAAGATCTTCATCTAAAAGCTTACTTTCAAAGATAGGATAATCTTCTAAATGAACTGACTCTTTTAATTCTCCTGCTGTTAATGTTAAGTAGGCAGACTCTGAAACAAACGGAGCAAAAGGAGCTAGTAGTTTAGATATTTCAACTAAAACATAGTAAAGGGTATTTAGTGCTTCCAAATCTCCATTAACAAATCTCTCTCTAGACCTACGTATATACCATTTAGAGAGAATTTCTATTAATTCAAAAATCTCTTTTGTCG
>JAAZIL010000001.1 GCA_012800885.1 Candidatus Dojkabacteria bacterium | reverse complement strand
CCCTTGTCGTTAATTGCCATCATTTAGTTGGGCACTTTAGCGAGACTGCCGGTGACAAACCGGAGGAAGGTGGGGATGACGTCAAGTCCTCATGGCCCTTATGGGTAGGGCTTCACACGTCATACAATGGTCGATACAATGGGAAGCCAAGCCGTAAGGCGGAGCTGATCCTCAAAATCGATCTCAGTTCGGATTGTGGTCTGAAACTCGACCACATGAAGGTGGATTTGCTAGTAATCGTGAATCAGCCATGTCACGGTGAATACGTTCTCGAGTCTTGCACACACCGCCCGTCAAGCCATGGAAGTAGGTGATACCCGAAGTCGTTCTGTCTCTTGTAGATGGGATGTCGAAGGTAACGCTTATGACTGGGGTTAAGTCGTAACAAGGTAGCCGTAGGGGAATCTGCGGCTGAATTACCTCCTTTCAAGGAGAAACCCGACTTTCCTGTCACTTTTTAGCTTTTAAGGAATAGCTCTTAATGTAGTGAAGCGATGGGCGTATAGCTCAGCTGGCTAGAGCGCAGTCCTGATAAGACTGAGGTCCCAAGTTCGAGTCTTGGCACGCCCACCAGTCTGAATTTGGGCCTGTAGTTCAGTTGGCTAGAACGCATCATTTGCAATGATGAGGTCAGGAGTTCGATTCTCCTCAGGTCCACATTTCGATAACAGAGAGAGAAGGTAATGCTTTAATCTCTGAGAGACAGAGTGTATGGATTTAATAGTTATTAGGGTAGGTCCAATTATGTAACTATTACAATTACACTCGGTGTTGCACATTTAAAACTGAATAGAATAGCAATTTCAATGAAGCAAAATAAGGGCGTACGGCGGATGCCTCGGCACAAAAGACCGATGAAGGACGTAGTAGGTTGCGATAAGCTTTGGGTAGCTGCCAAACAAGCGTTTATCCAGAGATCTCCGAATGGGGAAACCCGGTTAGGGTCAAGCCTAATCACCATACAGTGAATTTATAGCTGTATTGGAGGTAATGCAGGGAAGTGAAACCTCTCAGTACCTGCGAGAAAAGAGAACAACAGTTTATTTCCTGAGTAGTGGCGAGCGAAAAGGAATTAGTTCAAACTCATATTGTGTAAGAGGGATTAAAGTTTTGATTCGCGTAGCGATGATGAATAATATGAACTCGTAGGTTATCGCTCGTGCAATATGAGGGTTGTAAGAGTCAGTTGATTAGTCGATAAACTAATCGAGAAGTTACAAAGTTTAACCTTAGTAGAATATATCTGGAAAGGTAAACCAAAGAGGGTGATAGTCCCGTATATGAAAAGGTTAAGCCTTCTTTCTGATTTCTTGAGTACCACGGATCACGAGAAATTCTGTGGGAAGCTACCAAGACCACTTGGTAAAACTAAATATCTTTTGTGACCAATAGTGAAGTAGTTCCGTGAGGGAAAGGTGAAAAATACCCCTGTTAGGGGAGTGAAATAGATCTGAAACCGTATGCTTACAAACAGTCGTAGCCCAGTTAACTTATAGTTTGAAATTCTTCTTAAGCCTAAATTAATACGGTAAAGAAGATAGTTGTCGAATTATAAGGTAGCTGGGTGACGGCGTGCCTATTGAAGAATGACCCGGTGAGTTAGTTGTGTGTGGCAAGGTTAACCATGTTTATTGGGAAGCCGAAGCGAAAGCGAGTTTGAATAGAGCGTCCAGCTAACCTATAGAGGAGGTTCTGCCTCTTTTACAGGTTAGCTGATTAAGTCACATGCACTAGACCCGAAACCAGGTGATCTAACCATGAGCAGGGTGAAGGAATGAGAAATCATTTTGGAGGCCCGAACCCGTTAATGTTGCAAAATTATGGGATGACTTGTGGTTAGCGGTAACATGCCAAACGAACCTGGTAATAGCTGGTTCTCCCCGAAATAGCTTTAGGGCTAGCGTTGCAATTTAAGTATTGGGGGTAGAGCACTGATTGGGTATGGGGCTCGAAAGAGTACCCTATCCAGTTAAACTCCAAATACCAATATGAATATTACAGCAGTTAGAACTAGGGAGCTAAGTTCCTATGTTCAAGAGGGAAACAGCCCAGATTGTCAGATAAGGACCCTAAATTACATCTTAGTGGGAAAGGAAGTGTAGTTTCTTAGACAGCTAGGAGGTTGGCTTAGAGGCAGCCATCCTTTAAAAAGTGCGTAATAGCTTACTAGTCAAGAGACTATGCATCGAAGATTTAACGGGGCTGAAGATGTATTCCGAAGCTGCAAATTCATCCAGTTAACTTAAAGTATGAGATGAATCCTTTTAGAAGGAGTTTCTTACTCTGGGTTAGCTGGATGAGTGGTAGGGGAGCGTTCTATACATGACCAACTTAGCAGTTGAGATATCGCTGTGAAGGTGGCCTGTAAAGAGCTGCTGGAGCGTATAGAAGTGAGAATGCCGGGATGAGTAACGAAAAGCAGGTGAAAACCCTGCTCGCTGAATGTCTAAGGTTTCCATGGCTATGTCAGTCAACCATGGGTTAGTCGGTCCTAAGGAGAGGTCGAAAGGCGTATCTGATGGACAACAGGTTAATATTCCTGTACTACTAATATTTTGCGATGGAGATTGAGAATTGAGAAAGCAAGCCCCTTATTGGTTTGGGGTGTAAGTAACAAGTTAGTCTTTCTAGGAAAATCCGGAAAGACGTTCCCAGTTTACTGGGTGAATATGAGTTACGATGCAAAGGTGACCTTCGGGAATCCGATTTGTTGTATTAATTCTCCAGGAAAAACTTCTAGCTGTTTACTTCGGTAAACAGAAGATATTGGTAACCGTACTGCAAACCGACACAGGTAGACAGGTGTAAATGCACCAAAGCGTACGAGTGATGCGTTGTTAAGGAACTCGGCAAATTAACCCCGTAAGTTCGCGAGAAGGGGGACCTTCCACTATAAGAATTTTCTAGTGGTGATGAAGGTGGCACAGAATAGGGAGGGACGACTAGTTATCAAAACTACAGGCGCTTGCAAATTCGTAAGAAGATGTATAAGTGCTGACGCCTGCCCAATGCCAGAAGGTTAAGGAAGTTTGTTAACCATCTGTCAGATGCATCTCGGTGCTCTGACGGAGGTGAAGCGGACGACTGAAGCCCTGGTCAATGGCGGCTGTAACTATAACGGTCCTAAGGTAGCGTAATACCTTGTCACTTAATTGGTGACTTGCATGAAAGGCGTAACGATCCTTCCACTGTCTCTACAACGCGCTCGGTGAAATTGAAATGGCTGTGAAGATGCGGCCTACCCATACCAGGACAAAAAGACCCCGTGGAGCTTTACTGCAGCTTTGCATTGAAATAATGCTTCGGATGTAGAGAATAGGTGGGAGACTTTGAAGCCGTTTCGTCAGGAATGGTGGAGTCGCAATATGTAATACCACCCTTTTGGTGTTTTATTTCTAACCTCTACCTTTACCAGGTAGATGGACAGTGCATGGTGGGCAGTTTGACTGGGGCGGTTGCTTGCTAAAGAGTACCGCAAGCGCACAAAGGTCTCCTCAGCCCGGATGGAAATCGGGTGAAGAGTGCATGAGCATAAGGAGGCTTTACTGTGAGGGAGACATCCCGAGCAGTTACGAAAGTAGGTTCAAGTGACCCTTTCGCAGAATGTGGAATCGCGATTGTTTAACGAAGATAAGTTACCCCGGGGACAACAGGCTGGTGGTGCCCGATAGTTCACATTGACGGCACCGTTCGGCACCTCGATGTCGGCTCGTCACATCCTGGGGCTGGAGAAGGCCCCAAGGGTTCGTCTGTTCGACGATTAAAGTGGCACGCGAGCTGGGTTCAGACCGTGGTAAGACAGGTCGGTCTCTATCCGGTATGGGCGTTGTATATCTGAGGGAAGAGACCCTTAGTACGAAAGGATCAGGGTGTGGTAACCTCTGGTGCACCAGTTGTTCTACCAAGAGCATTGCTGGGTAGCTAAGTTGCTCTGGGATAAGTACTGAAAGCATATAAGTGCGAAGCCCTTCCCAAGATTAGATATACTTGTCCCGCTAACTTGTAGTGTAAGGATGTAATTTCCTTGCTCTATGTGTTAGCGGGATGGAGGTCTGTGGGAGATAACCACGTTGATAGGCTCTAGGTGTAAGTACAGTGATGTATTTAGCCAAGGAGTACTAATAGACCAAAAGCTTCATTTTTCTGCTTACTATTCAGTTTTGAGTGTGTATACACTCTTTTGCTCTTTAGAATTAAGTCCTGAGGACTACTGTTAGAAATAATGTTAGTCGTCAGGCGATAGGTATTTGTAGATATTTATCGCCTGGCGATTGTAGCAGAGTGGAACTACCTGACTCCATCCCGAACTCAGAAGTAAAACACTCTAGCGCCGAAAATACTTAGACCTTTGGTCTTGGGAAGATAGGTCATTGCCAGGATTTATGAATTTAGAGCCCCACTTAAATAGAGTGGGGCTTTTGTTATCTATAGGCTCTGAGTACCATTCTTGAACATTTGTGTATGTTATGATTTTCAGCCCTATTTTAAAGTAAAAACCCCCTACTTGTATATTCGTAACATTACGGAAGATGTTACCATTAAATCTGGTTCCCTACGGTTAGTAAAAAGAGGTTCTTTCTCTTTTCAGAAAAGAGAGGCTCTCAAAAAGTATATGATTAAAAGGTTAGAAGGTAGTATAAAATAATTGAACAGGTGGCATGTTGAATCTTGCAATCTACCGCCTCTTTACATCAATTAGATATCTGATATACTAAAATTACTAAATTAGTTATAGGTTGGCATATATCAAGTCTCTTTAGATATAAAACTGTTGATTTTGAAGGTGGTGACCAGGTAGGTAAGGGTGATGCTGTAAAACAATTTTCTAATGAACTCTCTCTATTAGGACTAGATACCTTCGTAATATCTTTCCCATACTACGCCACACCTGTTGGCTCTGTTGTTAGAAAAATTCTTACAGAGGGTTTTCCTAAGAGTGTTAGAGTTAAACCTGAGCGAGAAATTGATTTAAAGATGCTTCTTTTTGCAATTAATAGATTAGAGATATTAAACTGTATTCTTTCTTGTAAGAAGTGTGATATCTATACTCTTGATAGAGGTCCTTTTAGTAATGCATTGACAATAGGGTATCACCTATTTACAAATCCACAAGAGAGTAATCAGAGAGAGAAATTAGTATTAAAGGCGTTAGGGTTTGATTCTTTTTTTAGAGAGATTTTAAATGTTGATGAATGTGTTATCTGTTTAAAGCATCAAGATACGGCATGGGTAAAGAGTCGTAATGAAGATAGAGGAGATCTGTATGAGAGAGAAGAGATTCAAGAGATAAGTAACGGTATTTATGATATTTTTGAGAAAGAGATATGTGAAGGATGGAGAAATGTAGTAACAAAAGATAGAGATGGTTGGAGAAATAGAGAAGATATTAAGAGGGAGTGTCTAGAGTTTGTTTCTGAGAGAGGTTTAATTAAGCCTAATAGTAAAGAGGAAGTAGGCGAGTTACTGTATTTAGGTATTCAAGAGGTTATAGATTTTCTCTATAATGATTCCGAGGTAGAGAGTGACCTTCAAGAAGCTTGGCTTCGTTCTTTAAGAGAAAATGATAAAAAAGAGATGTACAGGGTGTCTGAATTAGTTTCAACAGCCTTAGTGAGCACTACAGAGCGTCTTCAATGGAGTAATATGGAATTGAAGAGGTATCTATCTTCTCTTTTAGAGAGTTATCCTGAGATATTTGTTATCCTTGAGAGAACTTTAGGTAAATCTTTTAGAAATATATTTGAGAAATCACTTAATTAAATGCAGAGAAAAGAGAAAGCTATTCTGTTATTAAGAAAGTTAGAGAAGATGTATCCTGATGCTCGTACAGAGCTGATTAATTGGGATACGCCTTTTCAATTTTTAGTATGTATTGTCCTTTCAGCACAAACTACAGATAAACAAGTCAATAAGGTTACAAAAGATCTCTTTGAGATATACCCCGATGGGTATACGATGTCCTTAGCTCCTGTGAGAGAACTTGAGAAGTGTATCTCTTCTATAAATTATTATAAAACTAAGGCAAAGAATATAAAGAGGATGTCAGAGATTCTGATTAAAGAGTATGCAGGAGAGATCCCTATATCTTTGGAGAAGCTCTTAGAGCTACCTGGAGTAGGTTACAAGACGGCGAATGTATTTCTTAATGAGCTATACAAAGTTAATCAAGGTATAGCAGTAGATACGCATGTAAAGAAGGTTAGTTTAAAGTACGGTTTAACTAGTAATACCGATCCAAATAAAATTGCTAAAGACTTAGAGAGATTATACCCTAGGGAAGAGTGGTACAAAATTAATAGATATTTTGTGATGTATGGTAGGTATGACTTTGATAAAGATATAATCTTTTAAAATTAATATACTGTTGTCTTGGAAGATGAACAAAATTTACTAACAGAAGAAGATAGGTCTCAGAGAGGAAGTAGTGAGGAAGAGACTGGTTTTAATGTCTCTTTTGTTCCTGCCAATGAACACGGTACCTCTGTTGCTTGCCAGGCTTATCAAGAGGTTCTCCATCGAGGTGGTATATACAGTGTATTACAGGGTAATCTTACTTCAATTAATATACATGTAGATTCCTTTAATGATTTTGGTAATGATACATGTTTAACACCGAAACAGAGAAAGAGTAGTAGAATAGATCCTTTTTTCCTTAATCCAGAGAATCCAAGGAATCTGGTATACAATAGAGTCGTAAAGCTTAGATCTCCTTCAAACTTAAAGATTCCTGTTACTATGCATTTCTTTAATCCTCTTGTCCAAAAAATGATTCTGAAAGATAGGTATAGAGCAGAAGTAAGAAGAACGAAGAAGTTTTTCGGATCTAAAGAATCGTGGAAAGAGAATATATTTCTTGGGGGACTAGATACTGTATTTAAAGCTGTGTATTTAGAAACTCGTCTTAACTTTCGATTTCTTGAGACAACATGTCGTACTTTAAACCTACCAAAGAAGGTGAGTTCCTTAGGTTTTGGGATATCGAGATATCGCAATATCTCTAGAGAGCAAGTGGAGAGTATAGGGAGGGATATTTTAGTTTTTACTATCGATCAGTATGATAAAAAGAGTGATGAGTGGGAAGCTAAATACAGGTTGATTGGGAGTGATATACCAGAGAGGTTGATTACTTTAAGTGAATACAAGGGGATAGAGAGAGGAATTAAAGAAGTAATTAAAAGGAGGCAACAGAGTACTTCACAGTATTAAGAATTATTGATATAATCACAATCGCAGCCCATTATATTAGTTGTATGTATGTAATGCTGCTAACTCATACATCGCCATAGGGAGTATATATGGTTAATTCAAAAAATGATGATACTTTAGACAAATCATTATATTCACAGTTAGATAAATTTCTTTCAGATAGTTCAAAATATTTTAAACCTCTCAATAGAGGAGATGTTGTAGAAGGTAAGGTTGTAGATGTTAATAATGGAGTAGTTATTGTTGATGTTGGTTTTAAATCAGAAGGTATTATCGCAGGAAGAGAATTAAAATCAGATGTTTTAGATTGGACAAAACTAGAGATAGGAGATGACATATTAGTGTATGTTGTTAAACCAGAAGATGATAAAGGTCAATTGGTCCTCTCTATTAGAAGAACTCAACAGGCTAGTGCATGGTTAGCATTAGAAAAAGCGAAGAAGGAGAATGATGTTATAGAGGCAGTAGTAGTAGAATCAAATACAGGTGGTCTAATAGTAGAGATAGGTAAGGGTATCAGAGGCTTTATTCCTACATCACAGTTAGATGCAACACGAGTCTATGCTAGTGGTGTTAGACAGGTTGGAAAAGATATTTCATCTAAAGTACAGAAGAGATTGAATACATTGATTGGAGAGAGTATTAAGACCAGGATAATAGAGTTGGATAGAGAGAAGAATCGTATTATTCTCTCTGAGAAGATGGTTACACAGACTAGAGATTTAGAGAAAAGAGCTCAGACATTAAAGAAGATAAAGGAAGGGGATGTTTTAACCGGTACTGTAAGTGGTATTACACCGTTTGGAATCTTTGTAAATGCACAAGGTTTAGAGGGATTGGTTCATCTTTCGGAACTTTCATGGGATAAAGTAGAAGATATAGGGGCAATATATTCAGTTGGAGATTCTGTAGAGGTTATGGTGATAGGTCTCTCTGATGGAGGTAAGAGAGTAGCTTACAGTGTTAAGAGATTAAGGCAAGATCCATGGTCGAAGGCAATAGCAGAGTACAAAGTGGGAGATGTTGTAGAAGGAGAGATACAGAAGGTTGTACCTTATGGTGCTTTTGTTAGAATAGGTGAGGGTTTAAATGGGCTAATCCATATCTCTGAGCTTTCAGATAAGCTTGTTAAAGATCCTCAGGATATTGTTTCTGTTAATCAGAAGGTAAAAGTAAAGATTCTTTCAATATCATCTACTGAGAGGCATTTAGGATTAAGTCTTAAAGCAGGAGAGAGAGTGGTGCCTAAGCTAGATGATACAGAGCTTGCAGAGGCAATTGATGCTGCTATTGATTCAGAGATTAAATAGTAATTAATGTAGACCTCAATAAAAGGTTTTACCCATTTTTTTGGTATAATGAGAATATGAATGGTATGACAAAGAAACATATCTTTAAAAGGCTCTCTGTAAATGCTAGAGTATCTTTGCGTAACTCTTCGTTAATTGCAGAGCACCTAAAGAGTAGATTAGTACAACCGGAACATATCCTTGTAGGTATACTACTAAATGATAATTCTCTTGCTACTCGATTACTAAAAGATATGGATTGTAATATTAAAGAGGTAGTAACCAAACTGTTAGGTGCTGTAGATATAGATATTACGGTTAGTGTTGATACTCCTAGAGAGGTTAAATTTTCTGCAAAAAGTAGGGATGTTCTAAGGAGAGCATTTGATTGGTCTCAGAAATATTCCCATGTATATGTTGGTTCAGAGCATCTTCTTCTAGGTATTCTAGATTTGGAGGAACCATTTGTTGATGATTTAATAGGTATGGGTATAGAGATTAAGAGATTCCAGAAGCATCTCTCTGAGCATGCAACCTATCCTTTAGGTGTTTTGGCTAAACCACAAGTTTCTTTTACAGGAGCAGAGCAAGGAAAAATCTTAGATGTAATAGGGTATGATCTTGTTCAACTTGCAAAAGCAGGTAAACTAGATCCGCTTGTTGGGAGAGAGGATGAGCTTTCTGCTATTATCAAGGTTTTAAGTAGAAGAAGAAAAAACAACCCTATTGTAATAGGTGATGCTGGCGTGGGTAAAACTGTTTTGATTGAGGGTTTAGCACAGAAGATTGCTCAAGGTAGAGTCCCTCCTTCTCTAAAAGATATGAAGATTGTTTCTTTGGATGTAGCTAGTATTATGGCAGGTAGTAGAATGAGAGGGGATGTAGAGGAGAAAGTATTAGAGATAGTAAATGAGGTTGTTGAATCTACTAATACTATTCTCTTTATTGATGAAATTCATACAATTCTAACCTCTTCAATGCCAGGTGGTTCTTCAGAGATAGCCTCAATACTAAAGCCTGCTCTTTTGAGAGATAATTTCAGGTGTATAGGGGCAACTACAACAGATGATTACTCTGCATATTTTGAGAGTGATAATGCTTTAGCAAGGAGATTTCAGCCCATTGTTCTAAAAGAGCCTACCTTAGACGAGAGTATTCAGATATTAAAGAATTTAAAACCGATTCTTGAAGCTCATCACAATATTAATATTAGTGATGTTGCAGTAGAATTAGCTGTTACTCTCTCAGATAGATATATTAGTGATAGGTATCTTCCAGATAAGGCGATAGATCTTTTAGATGAAGCGAGTGCTACAAAGAGGTTGTCTGTAGAGGGTGAGTATGAGAGTTTGTCTACACTCATGGCTAAGTTAAGAGGTGTTCAGAAGGCTAAAAAAGAATATATTCTACAAGGGAGGATGAAGATGGCAGAGAAGTACAAGAAGAGAGAAGATGCTTTAAACAAGAAGGTAAAGAGTTTAGAGAAAGAGAGAGATGAGAGTAAGAGAGAGAAGAGTAGTGAAGTTAACGCAGAGGATATTAGGGTAGTAATCTCTGATTGGACAGGTATTCCTCTAAATACACTGGGTAGTAAAGAGAAGAGTGCATTACTAAAGTTAGATGCAAAGATTAATAAATTAGTAATTGGACAACATGAGGCGGTAGAGAGTGTTGTGTCAGCAATTAAAAGAGCAAGGGTTGGAATATCTGATGTAAGTAGGCCTTGGGCATCTTTTCTCTTTTTAGGACCTACAGGTGTTGGTAAAACAGAGTTAGCTAAAGTATTAGCAAAAGAACTATTTGGGAAAGAGGATAGATTAATACAGATAGATATGAGTGAGATGATGGAGATGCATAGTGTTTCTAAACTAATTGGTTCTCCTCCGGGTTATGTAGGTTATCAGGAAGGAGGATGGTTAACAGAGAGTGTAAAGAGGAATCCTCATAGTGTGATACTTTTTGATGAGATAGAGAAGGCTCATGCAGATGTATTAAATATTTTGTTACAGATACTTGAGTATGGTCATTTAACAGATGGTCGAGGTAGGAAAGTAAACTTTAAGAACACTATCGTTATTATGACTTCAAATATTGGGGCGGAGGAGATTAGTAGAGATAAGGTACTGGGTTTTGGAACTGATAGTCCTACCACAGAAGAGAGTGATTCAGAGAAGGCGTACGGTGCAATGAAGTCTGAACTAATGAGTGAATTAAGGAGAACATTGAGACCTGAACTTTTAAACAGGCTTGATGATATTGTAATATTTAGAGCACTGAGTCTTGTAGATGCAAAGAAGATTACAAAATTACTCCTTGAAGAGTTAAATGAGAGGCTTGCTTCACAAGGGGTTTCTGTATCAATTACAAATACATTGTTATCACATATTGTTAAAGAAGGATTTAGTGAAGAGTATGGTGCAAGACCTATTAGGAGAGTTGTACAAGATGTAGTTGAGAGTGCTATTGCGGATAAGTTGTTACAGAGCGAGAAGAAGGGAGAATTAAAGCTAGATTTTGTAGATGGAGAGGTTGTTTTTAAGTAGAAACTAACTTAATAATTATTCCAATGAAATATATTTGTAATTCATGTGGTAGCGAATTCTTACGTTGGTCAGGTAAATGTAGTTCATGTGGGCAGTGGGGTACTCTAGAGCAGTTACCCGAGGAGAGTGATATATCACAGGAGGTAACTACAAAAGCAAAGGCTGACTACAGGGCTATTACAGAGTATGATAGTAGTGCCGATAGTAAAAAGGGAGTGACAGGTAGGCTTAGTACAGGCTTTGATGAGTTTGATAGAGTTTTAGGTGGGGGTATGGTATCTGGTGAGGTTGTATTAATGAGTGGTGAACCTGGTGTAGGGAAGTCTACACTCCTTTTACAGATAGCACTTAATCTCTCTTCTAAGAAGAAGATTCTCTATGTATGTGGTGAAGAGTCTCCTTCTCAATTAGTTGCAAGACTTGAGAGGTTGTCAAAAAGGAGAGGTAAGCCTGAGAATATCTTTGTAACTAATGATATTGTTGTAGAGAATATATTTAATCTTGTATCAGAGCAGAAATTTGGTTTAATTATAGTAGACTCTATACAGAGTGTTACATCTCTAAGTTCAAAGGGTTATCCAGGGAGTATTAGTCAAGTAAGAGCATCAGGTGCTCTTTTAACAAGGCTTTCTAAGATAACAGGTGTACCGAGTATATTAGTGGGTCAGATAAACAAGGGAGGAGATATTGCAGGTCCTAAGATACTTGAACATATCGTAGATTGTGTCCTCTATATTGAAGGAGGTGAGTATAATCAGTACAGGATATTAAGGGGTATGAAGAACAGGTTTGGTTCTACCAATGAGATAGGGGTTTTTGAGATGACATCCAAGGGTATGGAGGAGGTAGGTAATCCATCTTTGGTATTCCTTGACTCTAAATCATCAGCAACAGGTAGTGCAATTGGTGCTATTTTAAAAGGCTCTAGAGTTGTATTTGTTGAGGTACAGGCATTAGTAGTTGAGAGAGGTGCAGAAGCAGGACCTCTTAGAAGAGTTGCAAATGGAATTAGAAAGCCTAGATTGGATATGCTCTGTGCAGTTCTTTCTAAAAGAGGTGGAGTCTACTTAGGTGATAAAGATGTATTTGTTAATGTAGTGGGAGGTATGGTTGTTTCTGATCCTGCCATTGATTTAGCAGTGTGTGTTGCAATTAAATCTATTGTTAAGGATACAACCTTGAGTAGAGAGAAGATTTACTTTGGGGAAGTAGGCCTTACAGGAGAGATTAGGGGTAGTTGGGGTTTGGATTCAGTTCTAGCTGAAGCGTCACGGGTTGGTTACACAGGTGTGTATGTGGGAAGCACAGCGCTAAAGAGCAAGAAGGGGCTAGAAGTAATTATGTTAAAGGATATCTCTAAGCTTTAGCGAGGTAATCATCCTTAATTATCGTAACATATTATACCCAAGAGTTTTGCGTAACATTCGTAATATCGAGAGTTGCTGGATATTGTATAGAGGAGGGGATATATTCAAATGTCCTGTGAAGTGGATAACTCTTATAGGGTTGACATATTACAGCCATAGGGTTTATAATATAACGTTCATTAAGAATGCCTGTGGATATCTTAGTTTTTTCCCTTTGTCTGGGGTGCCACAAACACATCTGGGCAAAAGGAAAAGCCTAAGATTCTTTAGTCTCTCTTTCCTATATCTTTAATATTTTTTAAAGATAGAGAAAGGAAGATTGGGAAGCACTTCTGTGCTCTTCGATTCTATCCACTTAACATTGTAAGTTAGCTGGGTAGGACCGGGGTCGGTTGGGGCAGTACCGATCCCTCTTTCTTTTTTTATCTGTTGACTTCTCATATATCATTGAATATACTGT